>NZ_JASFYM010000005.1 GCF_030055635.1 Methanothrix sp.
CGAGAGCTTGATTTTTCTTGCGGTTTGCTGATAGCTGATGCGCCATCTCATAGTATGTCAGATTGTAGCGGTCGTCCTCCCATGCCTCCTTCTTCGCTGCCAGAGCATCGTTGTAGAGCTGCCTGCATGTCTCCAGCGTGTCCTCTAGCTTTTTGATCTGATCCTCAGTCGGATACAGCCGGAACTTGTAGGCAGATCTCATCTCGATCGTTGCTTCTCTATATTGCGTACGGGCTTACTCCGGCCTGAAGACCGGAGTTTGCGCCCTGTTACTCTCTATCAAGCGCACGGGCTATCTTGGATGCGATCGAATCCATCGATCTGAACCCGGGGGAGCGCATCTCAGTCCCATCAAGATATCTGTACAGCATGCTAAGCTCCGGGTCCACAGGAACAGATCCCAGGAACTCAACACCCATATCTCTGGCAGAGAGCTCACCATTTCCAGATCCGAATGCATCTATCCTCCCCCCGCAGTGCGGGCACACGAGACCGCTCATGTTCTCGACCATGCCTATTATGCGCACATTCATCTTCCTGAACATGTCGACAGATTTCTGCGTATCTAGAATGGCGACCTCCTGGGGTGTTGTGACGACCACAACTCCATCCAGATCCGGTATCAGCTGAACCAGGCTTATGGGCTCGTCGCTTGTTCCAGGCGGAAGATCCACGATCAGGTAGTCAAGATCCCCCCAGCAGACATCAGAGATGAACTGCTTTATTGCAGCCATCTTCATCGGCCCACGCCACACAACCGAGGTCCCGGATGTCGGAAGTATCAGAGCCATCGACACGACCTTGATGCTGCCAACGGTCGCAGGATGTATTCCATCAGGTCCAACTGTTAGATGGTCCTCCTCTATTCCCAGCAGCTTTGGTATGTTCGGTCCCGTTATATCCGCATCGAGCAAGCCGACAGTGTAACCCCTCTTCGCCAGCCAGATCGCGAGATACGCTGCCACAGTGCTTTTGCCCACACCCCCCTTGCCGCTTCCCACAAGCATCTTTCTTCTTATCCTCATCATGCGCTTCACTTCATCTGTGCAGGACCCGCGCGCATCACACCTGTCGCATGCCTTATCGCATTTGTCTTGCATGTCTCAGCCCTCTAAGCGGTGCTTCAAATACAGATGTGATCCGGATAAATCCCTTTGGATCATCGGTGCGCGCAGCGGAGGAGTGTTTGCCGTATTGTTTAAAAGCCCTGATCGCAGATCCTGCTCATTTTGTCTGAGGTTTGATGTGCGATGGCCTCTCTGCGCAAAAGCACTTGAATTAACTCAACGCAATATGCATCGAAAAGATATATTCATTTTTAAAATAATTTTTATAAAATATAATGGTGCATGCATCTTTACAATAGAAATGCGATGGTGATCGCCCTCTCTTTGTCACACCCCTAGAGAGGCTCATGCCTTGGATGCGCACCCTGGAAGCTCCACCGTCATTAGCACCCTGTCGGTCTCCTCGACCAGCCTCTCCTGCGTTACGCCGAGGATGCCCGCTAGGAGCGCTGCCCCTCCTGCGCCGACCCCCTCCTTCACGAAGCCCCTCGTGAACGCCTGGATCACGGGGATTCTGGATCTCTCAAGGCCGGGATCCACGACATAGTACGGCCATCCTGAATCCTCGACGATATCCCTGAAGCTGGCGCTTGGGTCGTCTGCAACATACTTCGTCGTGGCTATCGAGAAATCGCCCTCGATCCCAAGCCGCCTGGCCAGAAGCAGCACCGCAGCGAGCTGGGTTCCACCTGAGAGAACTACCCGCGTGGATGAGCCGATGCCTCTGAGAAGGCCTAAAGCGCATGGGATCATCGGATCTCCGAACTCCACGATCGCCCGCATGATGTCATCTCTGAATCCCCCTGGCTCTGCACCGCATCTCCTAAGGGCTTCCCTGACGATCTGCATCTTGAGCTCGATCGGATTCGCATCGAAGCTGCTGCTCACGCTCCCGTCGTATCCTATGGCGCGCAGCACTGCGAGAGCTGTGGTCGTGCCTCCGGCTATGGACTCTCCGATGAATATGCAGTCCGAGAGGGCCGATACCTTTCTTCCTAGCAGCGCGGCCCTCTCCATTATAAGAGGAGCCTCAGGCACGCCTGGAGCGTATCGTATATCTCCGCCCGCCGCGCCACCAAGCTCGACATACGGAACAGCGGGCTTCTTATCCAGACCGCTGGCAACGAAGAGCGCCGGCACACCGGTCATGCTCAGCGCAGCCCTTGTGATTATGCCTGGCGTCGGGCATCCGCCTGGCGTCTCCGGAAGCCCTGGCATTGTGACGATCCTGTTGAACTCGACAAGCTCAGCATCCGCGCCTGGTGTGTAGAAGGTGAGCTCAGGCGTTACGCCGGCTGCGCTCACTCCTGGGATCTTTCCCACATGCGTGTTTGAGATTATGCACATGAAGAGAGGCCGCGATGGCCTGAAGTCGAAATCCGGGTGTATCCATCTTGACATGAGTATACAGTCTGTTTGGGCATATATTAAATCAACGGTGGATTATTTAAATCAAATTTATTTGATCGCTGCTCAAGAGCAGCTTATCAAGAAGCGCCCATCTCGGGAACCATTTCCTCAGTATCCTATTCGGAGAGCTGGGTGCCTTCAGGAAGCTGTGGGTGCACACCCCGACCCGTCCATCTGATTTAACGGATGATTTGCGTTCTGCCTGAGACAGGCAGGTTTATAGGTGCATGCATAAGAGAATGGCATCGATGACAGAGCCCTTTGTCGAGACCGAGACGTGCAGAACAAAGTGCAGGTGGGTTGCTAAGGTATTTGGAGAATTCAACAGGCCCAGGACGACTGTGAGATCTCTCTTCTATTATGCTCTTCGCAGAGTTGAACCCGACTACCCGATATGCGGAGGGTTTGTGGGCGAGATACGGGTGACGAGGCAGTTTGATGAGAGCGATGCCAGCCGTCTGGTCAAGTGGGCCACGCTCGCATCTGAGCTGGGGTACATTCCACGGGATGCGCTTCTGAAAGAGGTACCAGGCATACATGTGCTCGCTCCCGATTACAGACCATCAGGAGCACATGCTGAGCTCTGGATAGATCGGTCTGCGCTCAACCCGCTGATCTGGCCGGTCTGCAACAGGTATGGAATAACCCTTGTATCGGTGAGCGGAGCACGGCTGGATGATGCCCTGCGGGATCCGCGCACTGGAGCAAGAGGGGGGGAGGCGCTTCTTCTCTGCATGGCAGATCTGAGCCCATCGGGTCTATCCTTCGTCCGCGCTCTGGAGGATGCTGTCTCCGGTTCAGGTATACGGTTGACACACATGGCCCTGACCCCAGAGCAGGTCGCGAGGCTGCACATCCCGATGGTCAGGGCTGATAAGAAAGCTGCCGACAAGCAGTACAGAGATCTTCTCAGGAGCGCCGGCCTCGATGGCAGGATGATGGCAGAGCTAGATGCGCTCGAGGCCTGCTACCCTGGAGGAATAGCTGGTTTTCTGGAGGGCCTGATCCGGGAGCATGTGATTAGCGCGCATATGTGATCCTCAGTTACACTGCGCCCTGTTACTCTCTATCACCACGAGGCTGGATCGAACTCGTTATCATCATCGTGCAGATTCGCGAATCCCGCCTCCACGATGATTCTGTTGAAGAGCCTTCTCAGATCCGGAGTCCCATCCGGGTTGGACAGGTATACGAGACACTCTGTTGTTCCACCGGGCTGGTAGCCTGTTACATTATCGATATCAAGAAAGACCTGCACGTTCAGAAGCCTCTCCATGGTGAACTCCTTTGAATGGACGCCATCTGCTGTGTAGACATCCGGCGCACGCACATCGGCGAGATGAACAAGGCCGAAACCATCCACCATGAACGTATCACCGCTCGATATGCTGCTCACCCTTCCGCTGGCCTCAAGAGGATGCGCAGCCGCCTGTGCGACCAGGAGCATCATGACGCATGGAATTAAGCATCTCATGAAAGGGGATTATCAGGATGACGATAAAAGCGTCTCGCATGAGATGTGATGCGCAGATCGGAGATGCTGGATCGGATCTCATGGTGCCCAGAGAACGTGGCTGGTGAAGCCACCTAAAAATGCATCAGAATTCGACTACAGCAGCGCCCCATGCAAATACACCATGTGACCAGCGAGAACGTCTGTATAATAAGACTGTCTCGAAGACGATCTCGAGAAGAGGCTTCAAGGTATGAAAGCGCGGCTCGGTCCCGGGTACTTCGCGAACACGACCCCACATTCTCCCGCGAAGCCCTTGCCTGAACCGATCAGCAGGCTGCAGACCCGAAAAACAGACAGGCATGAATACTATATTATAGTATCTATTATAATTATTTCTAATACTTATCTGAGATTCGTACTCATTTATCCACAAAAATTTACAAAAGATAACCTGCTCCAGGCTGGATCTCGAATCTGCGATTTCCTGCATGCGAGCTCTGAATGGGGATACACATAAGGAGGCAAAAGGTTATGGAATCTTCCCGCAGCGGATGCTTTACACAGCTAACGCATTTTTATCTGGCGTTCGCATCGTTTTCGTCCAAGCCGAATCATCAGCAGGAGGTCTTGCCAGACCAGGCGATGAGGTTCCGCTTTGCATGACTTATCGATCTGAATAGTTCTTCCAGAGCCTCATCATACAGAAGGTGGTTGTGATGAAGATCGCCATTATTGGTGCGGCCATGCTCCTGGGCATGTCCATGCTTCTGGTTTACATATGCCTGAGCTGCCTGTATTCCTGAAAGCCTGAGCAGCCTTATACCTTAACTGCACGGAGTGAGGCCAGCAGCTTCTGAAGGACATTGGATGGGATGTTTTGTTCGCCCTTTCCATCTGATAACTTGCTCGGAGAGATAGCGGTACTGCTATGCGCTCGCGTGGATTGAATGCGTGCTCTCAGCAACAGCCTTGCATGACCTCCGAGTTGATGGATGCACAAGAGCGGTTTTTGTTTTCCTGTGCTGTGTTGGATAAGTCATGAAAATCCGCAAGCAGAAGACGATTTTAGGAATACATGGAGAATAGACTGGAATCGATATCTTGAGACGTCATCACGGGAGGTTATCCAACACAGCATTTTCCTGCTGAATTCGTTCCCGGGGTATTCTGCGAGGCTGTTCGGTGATTCGAGAACGCGACATTCTTCATTGCGGCGTGGCCGAGGTTACACTTAATGCAGATATAATGCTATACAAAAAATTATTATACATCAAACTACAGAGATCATGATGTCGGACGCGAAGAGGTCTCCTGAATGAGGAAATCCGCTATTGTTCTTGTCATCATGGTGGTAATCATATGTCTTTACATCTGGGCACAAAGTAATGAAAAATTGAATACAGTTCTGCCTGTTGAGCGCCTTCTTGAGATCTCAAAGGGTGCTCTATCACATATCATGAGCCTGGCATGCGACCTTCTCTTAGAGCTCGCGAGAAGAGCAGGAGAGGCAATATCAGCGATCTCTCTGGATATCTTCAAAATTTTGGCCAAAATTGCATCAGACCTAGACACAAGGTTCCAATCCGTGCTTCACAGACCCATAATTTGATGATGGTATCATGTGGTCGGAGTGGCGATCTCTGGTATCCCCAGGCAATCGACTTCGTATCTTTCTGCGGTCTTGGCCGGTCCGTCAAACCCCAGGGATGAGGATTATAAAGAAGGGGGATAGATCCGCCCGTCCGGGAGTAGCAGTAACAGCGGTGACGAGCGGTTAAGCTAGTAGTAGCTGTACAGATATGAAGCCGTTAGCCATGCAGTGCGAAAGTATTCGGTGGCACCCTGAAATCAAATGCAGAGGGGCCTGAGATTCCATCGCCGTCGAGTACAGCCCCTTTGCGCATCGAGCCGCCACACCCTGGCGAAGTGCTGAGGAAACAGCCACCTCTGCTGATGAAATCCACTCAGCCGCTGCCAAACATCTCCATTATCTTCAGGTACTCCTTAAGCGTCTCCGGCGGCATGTGCGGTTTTATGTTCTGGTACGCCCTCTCAAAGTGATCCCTTTTCACCTGGATCTGCTCCAGCAGCAGTGACTCGCGCTTGATGCCGGGCTGGATCTTCTCCCGCAGGGCGAGCATGCCTGCCTCCCTGCAGATCATCTCTATGTCCGCGCCGGTGTATCCCTCTGTTCTGGCAGCGAGATCATCGATATCAACATCATCTGCCACCGGCATCCTTCTCATGTATATCTCGAATATCTTCTTTCGCGCAGCCAGATCCGGCATCGGTATGTATATCATCCTGTCGAACCTGCCGGGCCGCAGGAGCGACGGGTCTATCAGATCCGGCCTGTTTGTGGCCGCGAGGACGACGACGTCCTTCAGCTCGACGAGACCATCGAGCTCTGTTAGCAGCTGGCTCACGACCCTTTCCGTGACGTGAGAGTCCCTGCCAGAATCCCTCGCGGGAACTATCGAATCTATCTCATCGAAGAATATCAGCGCAGGTGCTGCCTGCTTTGCCTTCCTGAACACCTCACGGACAGCACGCTCCGACTCGCCCACCCACTTGCTCATGAGCTCCGGCCCCTTTATGCTTATGAAGTTGAGCTGGGACTCAGTTGCGACCGCCCTGGCGATCATGGTCTTTCCTGTGCCCGGAGGGCCGTAGAGGAGAACCCCTCTGGGAGGTCTTATGCCAACAGCCTCGAAGGCCTCAGGGTACATTATCGGCCACTCCACAGCCTCCCTCAGTGCCTGCTTCGCCTCCTCCAGGCCGCCAATGTCAGACCAGTGAACCTCGGGGATCTCCACAAGAACCTCGCGCATCGCGCTCGGCTCGATCTTCTTCATTGCAGCGAGGAAATCATCGCGGCTCACCTTAAGCTGATCCAGGATCTCGGGCGGGATCTCCTCCTCGACATCAATATCTGGAAGTATCCGGCTTATTGTGTGCATCGCAGCCTCCTTGCAGAGGGATGCGAGGTCTGCACCAACAAATCCATGCGTCATCTCAGCGATCTCGCTCAGATCCAGGGACTCCTCGAGAGGCATTCCTCTCGTGTGCACGTAGAGGATCTCCAGCCTGCCGCTTTTATTGGGTATCCCTATCTCGACCTCTCTGTCGAACCTGCCGCCGCGCCGCAGAGCAGGGTCGAGGGCGTTCGGACGGTTTGTCGCAGCGATCACTATCACCTCCCCCCTGGATGTGAGACCATCCATGAGCGAGAGGAGCTGTGCAACAACCCTCCTCTCGAGATCTCCCACGACCTCCTCCCTCTTAGGGGCTATCGAGTCTATCTCGTCGATGAAGATTATCGATGGCGCGCTCTTCTGCGCATCCTCGAAGATCTGCCTTAGCCGCTGCTCGCTCTCTCCGTAGTACCTGGACATTATCTCCGGCCCGGATATGGCTGTGAAGGTCGCGTCGGTCTCGCTTGCCACCGCCCTGGCGATGAGAGTCTTGCCGGTGCCTGGAGGCCCGTGAAGCAACACTCCTTTTGGAGGCGTTATGCCGAGCTTCTGGAATACCTCCGGATGTCTGAGGGGCAGCTCAACCATCTCACGTATCGCTCTTATCTCCCTGCTCAGGCCGCCGATATCCTCGTAGGTTACATCCCTGAACTGGAACCCCTCGATCTGCTCGCTTGTTATGTTTATGACCGTGTCTCTTGTTATGACGACAGGACCTGCAGGGGTTGTGCTCACAACCACCATTATCAGGGAGTTTGTGATCATCTCTATCCTTATCTGCTCCCCCTTTGTGACCGGTCGTCCCTCCAGGATCCTCAGGAGATACTGCGGTCCGCCTATCAGCCTTATGCTTCTGGTCGGAGCTAGCAGCACCCTTCTTGCAGGTTTCACCTCAGTGCGTCTTACGGAGACCCTGTCGTCTATTCCCACCCCGAGATTTGATCTCAGGTTTCCGTCGATTCTTATTATGTCAGGTGCATCGCCTGGGTTTCCGGGCCATGCCAGTGCGCATACCTTGTTCCTGCCCTGTATCTCAACAACGTCGCCGTTCTTCAGGCCCAGCCTGTTGATGATATCCAGGCTGATTCTGGCTATGCTCTTACCCGCATCCCTGTGGTATGCTTCTGCCACTCTGAGAACTATCTGATCATTCATCGGCGATCTTCCTCACGGATTCAAATGCTCCAGGAGCCATTCTCGAAGCGCACCAGCCCTCTCGACTCAAGCCTTGCGAGCGACTCTCTCACGAGCGGTGCTGGCATCTTTAGCCGTTCGGCGAGCTTCTCCTCTGTGGAGCTGCCTGACAGGAGAGAGAAGAGCAGCTCCGCCTCGATCTCATCGGTCGCACACTCCTCTATCGCTCTCATCGCCCTCTGGCGCAGCTCCAGCTCCCTGTTTGCCACATCTGCCATCATCATTCTGAGCCTGTCCATCTCGGCCGCGAGCGCCGAGAGCTCCTTGTGTATCGCTCTGAGATCGCGGCAGTCCGACTCCCTCTCCACTGATGGACCGGAGAGCGCATACGCTCTAACCCCATATGAGTGCGACGCCAGCGCAACCTCCAGAACGAGATTTCTCGCCAGCCGGAAATACTTGCGCCTCCTATCATCCCTGTAGCACTCGATCAGCCCGGCTGCCTCCAGAACACCAAGATGATCTATCACAGCCTTCGGTCCGACATCGAGCCTCTTGGCTATCTCGTTGAAGTAGAATGGCCGGAACGAGAGGAGCTGAAGTATGCGCCTCCTGTTCTCATTCCCCAGAACATCAAGCAGCTCGACCGGATCCAAGCCGAACACCCTACCGCGAAATCATAACTGATGGTTAGTAACAAAAAGTTAGATATAAGTGTTTTGGTTGACCGGTATCACGGAGATCGATTGCATATAGCACTGCAGGATTATGACATCGAGGGCTGCGGTCCATTTCGAGCCATGTTATTACCAACATGCCACTCGCTGATCCCGGTCCACAATCGGTATTACATCAGAGGCTCGTCTGGTCGAATCGTCGGAGAGGAGAACCTGATGGATCCAGCCATCTGCTGTTTACTTCGCCTCATTCTGAAAGGTTATCGATCCGCTGAATCACAGGAAGGAGCCACATCAGAGAAACTCCTGTGTGCTCCTGAGTGTGGAGTCCTGAGCCAAAGGCTTATTTATGGACGCATCCGATTCTGTGGCCGGCAGTGACAATTCTCTGGAATCGGCAGATGTGGTTTGGAGATGCTTATAATAGGTATAGATGACACGGACTCCGAGAGGGGCTTCTGCACGACATATCTCGCCGCGGTTCTCATAGAAAGGCTCAGGGCGAGCGGGCATCATGTTTGCACACCAAAGCTTGTGCGCCTCAATCCGTGTGCGAGATACAAGACCAGGGGAAATGCAGCCATCGCCATACCCGTGGAGGCAGAGGACCCTGAGAGGATCGGGCAGATCGCCCTGGACACTCTCCTGGAGCTCTCGGATCTCTCTGGAACAAACACGAACCCTGGGCTCGTGATTGCAGAGAGGGTCACTGAAGAGATGAGGCGTTTCTACAGAAGGGCGGTCACGGAGATCCTGGAGATCGAGGAGGCGAAGGGGATACTTACATCCGAGGGCATATGGCATCGCGGCTTCAAGAATCAGAGGGGTCTCATAGGCGCGCTCGCAGCCGTCGGATCCGAGTTCGATGACTCCACATACGAGCTAATAGCCTACAGGCGTAGAGAGCTCTGGGGGACGCCGAGAATCCTCGATGAGGGTTCGATATGGGAGGCGGATAGAGCGACGTATCCTGCAACCTGGGATACTGTGGACTACTCGAACAGGCGCATAGTCTTCTCCCCTCACTCGCCCGATCCGGTGCTCTTCGGGATTCGCGGTGACGATCCCGATGCGATAAGAAGAGCTTTCAGCATGATAAGATCCGAGGCGCCTGAGAGGTCTGTGATGTACGTCACAAACCAGGGGACGGATGCGCACATCATAGATATGAGGGGCCGCGATGCATGTCTCCGTGATGACAGGAGCTACAGGCTGCGCGGCAGTGTTGCCGGGGAGCCGCGAGCGATCGAGGGCGGGCACGTCTTCTTCCCCCTTGATCTGGGTGAGCGGAAAATTGAGTGCGCCGCGTTCGAGCCGACGAAATGCTTCAGAAAGATCGTCAGATCGCTGATTCCTGGAGATCTGATAGAGGTCTACGGCTCCATGAAGTCCGGCACGCTTAACCTGGAGAAGATCGATATAATCTCTCTGGAGAAGCAAAGGAGATCGAGGCCGCCACTTTGCGCATGCGGCAGGCGCATGGAGTCTGCCGGAGCCGGCCAGGGATACAGGTGCAGGAGGTGCAGGACGAGATCCATGGAGCCTGAGGTCGTGGATCTCCCAAGGGATATCGAGGAGGGTCTCTACGAGGTCCCGCCGTCTGCAAGAAGACATCTCGCCAAGCCGCTCGTGAGGATGCGCGACCCGAGAGCTCATCCGAGCAGGTAATCACTCCTCAGCGCGACTTTCTTTGTCTTCATAGAAACTCCTGGGCGCGGTCGTGTGCTCGAATAGCTGAGCAGGCTGTCAGGAATCGGTGCATACCGGCATAATGCACAGAACCGCATGCATCTGGACTCAATGGCACAAGTACGCGAGCATGGATGCATGGGTGGCGGCAACTCCGTTCATCAGCCCCGTGTATTTGACGGGTCAATCGCTTCTGGCTGGAAGGAGTTTGCCATTCGTGCCCCCTGCAGCTCTACGATATGGTGAGCTTGAGACCACCCAGATCATATCGCTCCGAACTCAGGAAAGTCATAGATCTGGGTTATCTCGTAGCCTCTGGATTTCAGCCTGGCGCAGAGAAGCTCAGCTCGTTCCAGCACGATTTTGACCATGTGAAGACGCACAGGGAGCGATGAGATTGTGCTCTGGCTTATCCCCCTCTGCCTGAGCACGTCGCTGTACTCATCGCTGCCCATCTCGACAAAGCATGCCCGTCCGGAGAGCTGTATACCCGCAACATCCCTCATGCTCTCATACGGATCGTAGACCGCAACTGAGACCCTGCTGTTCAGCATTATGTTCGCGAACTTCTCCCCTCCCTCGCTCAGAAAGTAGATTGCGCCATTCCTGTAGA
Organism: Methanothrix sp.; assembly: GCF_030055635.1. Taxonomy (NCBI): domain Archaea; kingdom Methanobacteriati; phylum Methanobacteriota; class Methanomicrobia; order Methanotrichales; family Methanotrichaceae; genus Methanothrix; species Methanothrix sp. Next base: position 11,022 of record NZ_JASFYM010000005.1, read on the forward strand.
GGTACTCAAGAGGCGTCGCCCTGACCCTTGAACCATAACCTGTTGCAAGTGTGCATGTGCTGTGAGATGCCAGAAACGCATCTATCAGCCTCCGGAGTTCGTTTATTGGCATTCTGGGCGAGATCATGTCTCTCGCTCTCTTTATCTCCAGCCCGAACTCGACAACCTCCTCCCTGACCAGCGTGTCTATGTCCTGGAAGAGAAAGCCCTTCCTCTTGCAGAACGACTCCATTCCAAGGAGATCGTTCGAGCTGAGCCTCTCGATGCACATCCTCCCGCCGAGGGCCCTCGAGAGAAATACGCTGTCTCCGATCATCTTTTTTAGACTTTCCAGGTTTGTCTCCCCATCCTTCCTGTCTATGGATGTGGTGAAGAGCGCGATTCTCTTTTCGCGCAACCAGCTCAGGTTCTCCCTCACAAAGTTCCACAGGTTCGGGCTGACAACACCCTTGTACACGGGCGCGCCCAGAACGAAGAGATCGAACCTCCTGTGCTCCGGCTGGATCTCGCCGACCCTAACAGCATCAGAGGGGCCGAGTATCAGCGAGAGCGTCCGTGCGACCTCCTCGGTCGAGCCGTATCTGCTATCATAAACTACAAGAGTCCGGATCATCCCATGAAGTATTGATCTGTCGCTTTTTAACACCTTCCTTGCGTGCGATAGAACAGGATACGAATATTCTCACCATCATGAGGGTCCCTGAATTACTGATCAAACGAAATCGCTACCATCCAAACCGGTCACTCATAAGATACCCTGCTGAGAATGCGATTTACCCAAAAGTATTGAGCATGTTCGATAAAGAGCAGCAGGGCCAAACTCCGGTCTTCAGGCCGGAGATAAGGTCAACAAAAATAAGTGGATGTGAGGTGGTCTCACATCATCCCAGGTGGAAATCCTCCCATTCCACCCATTCCACCCATTCCGCCCTGCTGCATCTGGCCCTCCTTCTCCTCGCCCTCCTCCTTCTTCTTGGCGGCGATCACATCGTCTATTCTGAGTATGAGGTTTGCTGCATCTGTTGCGGAGTATATCGCCTGGACCTTGACCCTGAGGGGCTCGACGACCCCGATATCCCACATGTCCACGATCTCTCCGGTGTATGCGTTGAGCCCGTATGTGCTGCCGAACTTTTCGTGCTTGCTTCTCAGAGCGACCATCTTGTCTATCGGATTAAACCCGGCGTTCTCTGCGAGCGTCTTTGGCACAACCTCTATCGCCTCGGCGAACTTCTCGACCGCGAGCTGCTCTCGGCCCTTCAGGGAGGCAGCATACTGTCTCAGCCTTATGCTCACAGCAGTCTCGGGTGCGCCGCCTCCGGCCAGCAGCTTGCCGCTCTCGATCGCTGTGGCAACGGCGTGGAGAGCATCATCCAGCGCCCTCTCAAGGCTGTCGACGACCTGCTGTGTTCCACCGCGGAGTATCAGTGACAGGTATCCGGGATTCCTGCATCCTGTGACAAAGGTCATGGGTCCTGCGCCCACAATCCTCTCCTCGACGAGAGCCGCCTCGCCGAGATCCTCGGGCTTCAGCTCATCAAGATTCGTTATGAGCCTGCCTCCTGTGGCGCGCGATAGCTTCTCAAGATCGCTCTTTCTCATCCTCCGGTACGCCATGATACCCGCTTTGGCAAGGAAGTGCTGTGCTAGATCGTCGATGCCCTTCTGGCAGAAGACCACATTGGCGCCGCTTCTTATCACCTTATCCACGACCTTCCTGATCTCCTCCTTCTCATGATCCATGAAGAGCTGGAACTGATCGCCAGATGTGATCGAAATCTCTGCCTTCGTCTCTGTGTCCCTTCTCTCGATCGGGACGTTCAGCAGCGCGATCCTCGCATTCTCCACCCTTGTCGGCATGTTCTGGTGGACCCTCTCCTTGTCTATGATCACACCCTGGACGAGCTCAGAGTCCTCGATCCCGCCGCCAACTCTCTTCTCGACCATCACATTGTCAAGATCGACAACGGTCTTCCCGTTGAACTTGTCAACTGTGGAGAGCACGAGATCGACAGCGTACCTGGCGACCTTGTGGCTCGGTGTCTCGGCGAGCTTTCCGGTCATCGCGGTTATGGCAACCTTCTCCAGAAGCTCCCTGTCCTTCTCCGAGACGTCTCTTGCTATGCTGTTCAGAAACTCCACAGCCTTTCCTGCTGCCAGGCTGTAGCCTCGTGCGATCACCGTGGGATGCAGACCCTTCTCCATGAGCTCCCTTGCATGCTTCAGCAGCTCGCCTATCAGTATGGCCACTGTTGTGGTGCCATCTCCGACCTCCTTGTCCTGGGTCTTAGATGCCTCCACGACCATCTTGGCAGCTGGATGCTGGACCTCCATCTCCCTGAGTATTGTGACCCCATCATTGGTTATCGTGACATCCCCAAGCGCATCAACAAGAAGCTTGTCCATGCCCTTCGGCCCCAGGGTTGTCTTCACGGCATTTGCGACCGCACGTGCGGCCATTATGTTGTTCTCAATCGCCTCCCTGCCAGACTCCCTCTGGGTGCCCTCCTTGAGTATGATTACCGGTACTCCTCCTAACGCAGCCATAAGCTCGCCTCCACTATCGCAGGATCACAGTATTTGATCTTCTATAAAAGAATTTCCAAGCGGCTTTGCTTTGTGGAGTCCCGAAATTATTTCGCGTCTCATCTAACTCCGGCGTCACAGTCCGGAATATGAAGCCAACCGGGCGAAGGTTCCTAGGTTCTTAGTCAAGACCGCAAAGGTGTGGCCACGAAAGGGATTGCGCGGGAGCTGAGGGTATCACAAAGAATGGTTCAGCAATCCAGGCAGTATCGTCGAAAGCCATAAGTATTAATGGTGCAAAACCTTCTGTGTGAGTGGGGTTATGATAAAAAGATGCATGCTTGTAGCTTTGACGTTGGCGATTTTAGCTCTGCCGTGCCTGGCGGAGGAGATAAAACTGGAGTACGACTGGCTGTCTCCCTGGTACAACCCGTTTCTGACGCACAGCTACCGCTGGGAGTACAGCTGGGTTTATCCGGTAGACCGTTTGCCTTACAGTCCATATTACAGATACAGCCCCTGGACATACTACCCAGTGTATGGCTACCCTGCCTACTCGTATCTCGTTAAGACGACATTTGATCCAGCAGACTTCGGCATCGATCCATGGTGGGACGTAAACGTTTACGGGCTCAGGGGCATGACGTTCTACTACACGACACCACCGACGTTCTTCTATTCGCGCGGCGGATACACGATGCGGTGAATCCTGAAGAGATAGCGATCGATCTGCTGTGCCAGCCGCAGTGTTAGCAGGCGGTGGGATCCAAGATGCCTCCGGCAGCAATCCTCGTGGCTTTTCAGGCCCGGCGGGGAGCTCGTATCACTATGAGTGCACCATCATCGCGTTACCCATTCGTCGGTCGTCTGCCAGAATAGCTGAACAGGCTCTCAGGGGTCAGCGTGCACCTGCATAATGCTGCACCAGCCCCACGTGATTGCATATCTCTGATTTCATGATACGAGTGCACGACTCATTCGTCGAATCGAATGGTAGAAGTATCATGAGGCTCCCAGATCCGGCAGGAAGTTCATGCAGCGGCTGAAAATATTATTAATATTATTATCATTTGATTTAACTTTCGATGGAAAACTATATATCCTTATTACTGAAGTAAATTTATTCGTGGAAGCAAAAGACGCTCTTGAGGAAGTATCGCCGGAGGGTCTCGGCCAGGCCCTTCGAAGGCTGAGAAGGATGCTGCAGGCTGCTCACAGAAGCTCGATAGATGTCAAGAACAGCTATGACTTCTACGTCCTGGCATTCAAGGAGATGAGCAAGGACAACTACGCGGATGCTTTCCTATACTACGACAGGGCGAAGTATGAGCTGACCAGCGCGATCAACGAGGCAAAGCACAACATACGCGGACTGCGCATTCACAGCTCCAGGACTGTATCTTTCTTCTTCAAGCTCTACGGCCTTTACGCGGTGCTCTACGGAGTGCTCTCTGCCATGATCTTCGGAGCGCTGATATACGGCTACTCTGATATCAGGATTCTGGGGGTACCGCTGTGGAGCTCCTTCTTTGCCGGACTCGGCTCGTCTTCCCAGATACTCACAGGGGTTGTGGACGATCTCCGGAGAGAGGGAATGGTGGTCAGGTACAAGCGGATCTGGTACACGACGATACCGCTTCTCAGCATGATATTCGGCTACATGGCGTACCTGCTCTTCAGCAGCGGCCTCATCGCATTCAATGTTAAATCCGATGACACCGTCTTCTCGACAATGCTAGTATGCTTCCTCACGGGATTCATGACCAACTGGCTGATCAACAGGCTCTCGAGCCTGTCCGAGAACATGTGATATACATAAATAAAATATAAATACAATGTATATCATTTAACCTAAAATAAATTATTATGATTGTTGAACTTGTCTCGTGGTTTTGTGCCTGAATTGATGGTCTTTCGTGAGCTTGAATCATTGAGACCTGCAACCATCATCCATCCGGCTGATTCTGAGTCTCGTTCTTGGATGCCGATTCCACCATAAGCATTCAGTAATCCAAGCTCCCAACACGATGAGCAGCCTGTTAGGGGTCGGTATTCACTGACATCATGATGTGCGGCATGTGGTTGGTCCTGATGATACGGATGCATGATCCGGTCGATAACAGCTCACAAACCACCATCTGAGATATCGAAGCTGGTGAGCGGTGATCAAAAAGGAGCATGGCCGAATGCCAATTGTCCAGGGAGCACAGAGCAACGGCATCCACAAGGCATGGCTGATGGCAAGCTTTAAAGCCTGGAGGGTATGATTAGAGGCCATGCGCATAATAGCGATATCGGCTCTGCTCATGCTTTTTGTGCTCGCCGGGGCCGCTAATGCTGGCTGCCCCACAGGGACAGGCGGCGTGAACTGGCTTGGTGGTTATGATATAGGATCAGACACAGGCACACCAGTCGGCTTTGAGAGGCCGAACATGGGCATGCCGAAACCCGTAACAAAGCCAGACATGTCGATGCCTGAGCCAGGTCCGGTCAAGACGACCAGCGCGACGGGCAATGCTTCTGCGGCAAATGAGAGCAACACGACCGCAGAGAGCACCAGTGCTGTGGAACAGCGGGCGCAGATCAACCTGAGCGGGAGCTGGAGCATGAACCTCTCCGACGGCAGACATGTGGAGCTTCTGCTGTATCCTGTTGGCACGGTCTTTTACGGTACAGGCAGCCTGTTTGAGGGGAACTCGACGATCCCGCTCAAGGCCAGGGGCTCGGTAGGAGAGGATGTGCGCCTCGACCTGATCCAGGTGTTCGACGGCGAGAAGTACAGGGAGAATGTGCTCTACAAGCTGACCCTGGTGCAGGAGAACAACACGATCACAGGAAGCTATAGCAGGTTCGGCACCAATGGAGATGCAGCTCTTGTGACCGGCACCGGCACCGTCATGGACGTAGTGCACTCGTGATATCAATCCATTTGATCGACCCTTTTTATTAGCGATCTGCCGCTCATCGAGCTGGGCTTCTCTATGCCAAGCAGCTCGAGCATCGTGGGCGCGACATCCGCGAGGATCCCGTCATCCCTGAGCCCACTGACATCATCGCAGCCGGCCAGGATGAAGGGCACCCTGTTGGTCGTGTGCGCTGTGTGCGGCTCTCCTGTGCTTTTCTCCAGCATCTTCTCCGCGTTCCCGTGATCTGAGGTTATGAGAGCAACCCCGCCTCTGGAGAGAACCTCATCGACGACAGTGCCGACGCCGCGATCGACAGCCTCAACGGCACGCACAGCCGCCTCGTATATACCGGTGTGCCCGACCATGTCAGGGTTGGCGTAGTTCATGATCACAACATCATATCCCCCTGACCTGATGCGCTCCACAACCGTGGACGTGACCTCCGGCGCAGACATCTCTGGCTTCAGATCATACGTCGGTATCTTAGGAGATGGTATCAGGATTCTGTCCTCGCCGGTAAACGGCTCTTCTCTCCCTCCATTGAAGAAGTATGTGACATGCGCGTACTTCTCCGTCTCTGCTATCCTGAGCTGTCTGAGGCCGGCCCTGCTCAGGACCTCGCCGAGAGTCTCCTTCAGGTACTCAGGAGGAAATGCGACCGGAGCGTCGATGCTCTCATCGTACTGTGTCATGCAGACGAAAAACGGTCTGAGATACATGCGTTTGAACTCCCTGAAATCCGGCTGCACAAAAGCTCTGGTTATCTGGCGGGCGCGATCGGGCCTGAAGTTGAAGAAGATCATGCTGTCCCCCTCCCGGACGAGCCCCTGCGGATCGATCACGGTTGGTTTGAGAAACTCATCGGTCTCGCCCCGCTCATAGCCCATGCGAACCGCCTCCTCTGCGGTGGCTGCCTGGATCCCCACACCCTCGGTCATGGCCCTGTACGCAGCCTCGGTCCGATCCCATCGCTTATCCCTGTCCATCGCATAGTAGCGCCCGGATATGGTGGCGATTCTCCCGATGCCGATCCGGGCGAGCTTCTCCTCGAGCTGTGATACGTAGATCTGAGCGCTCCTCGGTGGAACGTCCCTGCCATCGAGTATGGGGTGCACATAAACCCTCTCGACCCCGAGCTCCTTTGCCATGTCTAGGAGCGCGAAGAGGTGTGTGATGTGGCTGTGAACGCCGCCATCCGAGAGCAGGCCCATCAGGTGCAGGTTTCTCCCCGAGTCCCTCGCAGTCACCATCGCATCGACGAGCTGCCTCACATCCCTCAGCCTGTTCTGCTCGATGGCTAGGCTTATGCGCGTGTAATCCTGGTAGACTATTCTTCCTGCGCCCAGGTTCAGGTGACCCACCTCAGAGTTTCCCATCTGCCCTCTGGGGAGCCCCACATCGAGCCCTGATGCGCCAAGGGATGTGTGAGGGTAGAGGGATTTGAGCCTGTCCAGGTTTGGCTTATGGGCGCCTGCAACTGCATTTCCCTCTTTCTCCTCGGAGAGCCCATAGCCGTCCATTATTATAAGAACCACCGGCCTCATGATGCCAGCTGGGTTGTTCCCAGGCTTTTTAGTGGTTGCGGGCGGGATATGGGCGTACTCTACAGTTCAGCACAAAGGTTATCTTCAAAACCTCCGAGTAAATCCCGGATGAAGATACTCGTGGTCAACAACTACGGACAGTTCAATCATCTCATACACAGAAGCATAAGAGATAAGGTTGAGACCAGGATTGTATCAAACGAGACGCCTGTTGAGGATATCGTTGCAGATGGCCTGATCCTCGGCGGAGGTCCGTCGATGGAGAGAGCGGGTAGGTGCTCAGAGTACCTGCGAACGCTCGATATTCCTGTTCTCGGCATATGTCTCGGGCTTCAGATAATGGCTGCGACTTTCGGGGGCAAAGTCGAGACCGGCAGGGTCGGCGGGTATGCGAACGTCGAGATCGAGGTCCTTGAGGAGGATGGTATTCTGAAAGGATTGCCACGCAGGTTCATGGCATGGGCCTCGCATGCGGATCAGGTGACCATCTGCCCAGAAGAATTCAGAGTTATCGCGCGCTCGTCGATCTGCGAGATCGAGGCGATCTGCCACGAGAGCAGGCCGCTTTACGGCGTCCAGTGGCATCCGGAGGTCGCACACACAGAGCACGGGGAGAAGGTCTTCGATAACTTCCTGGAGATATGCAGGAGATGAGTGATCTGGAGAGGGCCGAGAGGATATCACTCGAGGAGCTGGCTGAGAGGATAAAAACGATGGGGTTCAGGTGCCAGCGCTGCGGTGACTGCTGCACCGGCCCGGATGCTGAGGTCCTGGTCTTCCCCTCAGAGGTGAGAAGGGTAATCGCTCACACAGACCAGCCATGGCTGGAGGTGGTCGAGCCCCCGAAGACCGGCGTCTGGGACAGCGATGGAAACTTCCACACGCTCGAGTGGATGCTGAGGCGCTCAGGGAACAGATGCGCGTACTACGATGCTGCATCAGGATCGTGCAGGATATACCCAGCACGCCCTGATATCTGCAGGACGTATCCGTTCTATCTCGACGGCGATGAGCTGCGTGTGTCAGAGTGCAGGGGCCTGGGGATGGAGATGGATGATGAAGAGGCGCTGCACATCGCCCATGAGCTGAAGAGGCGTCTCATTTCAGAGATAATGGAGGAGAGGGAGGTCAGATCGAGGTTCTCAGGATTTGCAGCTGCGGACCGACCGGAAAGACCGACAGGCGTGTGCATAGTCCACGATGGAGAGGGGGCTCACAGGGTTCCGCTCCGTAGAGGCTGGACAGAGTGAGGAAAGAGACCAGAGGCGTTGGATCGAATGATGCAGCTCATGCCAATTTCACGGACGTTCTCCGTCCAGAACCTGTGGTACACAACCCATCACAGCAGGAACCGAAGGATTTATTTACCGATAGTGGATCAAGTTGGATAGTGGGCTCGTGGTCTAGCTGGTTATGACGTCGCCTTGACATGGCGGAGGTCATGCGTTCGAATCGCATCGAGCCCATCGCCCAAGTAGCTCAGTTGGGAGAGCGTCAGACTGAAGATCTGAATGTCCCCGGTTCGAGTCCGGGCTTGGGCATCGTGTTCATGGTTTTTGGTTTGATCTTTGTTCTCGCCGAGAGTGGCATTTGATGGCACCGCACTTTCTGGTTCACATCCGACTGCCGATCCCAAATGTAGGGAAATATCCCACAACCACCATCATCGGATAACTATTTATGATGTGGGGTGAACATTACAGGGCTGTTGCCGTATGCTTTATGCGCGCAGCTCAAAGCATATCAGACCGATGGTATCATGAGAGGGTGTGGTAGATCGCGATGAGGCTCATGCTATGTGCAATCATGCTGCTTCTCGTCCTTCCGTCTGAGGGGCGCGTGATAAGGGTTGATGATGACGGAGACGCTGATTTCGCAAGCATCCAGGCGGCCCTTGCCATGGCAGAGGATGGCGATGTGATAGAGGTGCTGAGCGGTGTTTACGCGGAGAGCGTGAACATAACAAAGTCCATCAGTGTACGCGGAATCGACTCCGGAGAGGGCCTTCCTCTCCTGAACGGAGGCGGCCGGGATGGTTTTGTTGTCTCCTCGAATGGCGTTAATGTGAGCGGATTCATCATAACGAACGCGAGCGGGTGGGGAGCCGCTGGCATAAGAGTTCTCTCAGAGGACGCCCTCATATCCGGATGCAATGTTAGCGATTCGTTCACCGGAGTTCTCCTCCTCGGCGGTAATGGGTCTGCTGTTGATAACAACATAACAGGATGCCACTTCGCCGGAATCGTGGCCGCATCCTCTTATAATGCTTTGAGAATGAACAGGGTGCATGAGAACAACAATGCCGGCATACTTATTCTGAGTTCGAGCGGGAATCTCGTGGACGGCAATGATGCTAGCTACAACCTCGGAAGCGGGATAAAGGCCTACAGATCAAGCGATTGCGTCATAAGAAACAACACTGCATATACGAACGACTACGGCATAGTGCTATCCGAGTCTCATGGATGCGCTGTTGATGGCAACATCCTCGAGGACAACGATTACGGCATATATCCATACCTCTCCTCCAGGAACACCATATCCAGAAACACCGCAAGGACGAACGACTACGCTGTGTACCTCTACAGCTCGTGGAACAACAGCATAACCGAGAACGACCTCAGGATGAACGATGCCTACGGGATTCTGATATACTATTCTGATAATAATACGATCTCATCGAATGATTTGAGATCGAACGAGATCGGCGGGCTGAGCTTGAGGGGCTCAAGGAACAATACCATAAGCGGGAATGATATGGGCGGCAGCCCGCATTCGCTCCACATGGAGGACTCTGAGCACAATATCGCAGAAGGAAACAGGATAAGCGGTGGCGAGACAGGAGTCATCCTTGAGAGGTCCATGAACAACACCCTCGCCGGAAACACGATCTCTGATATGCTCATAGGGATGTCGATCTCATCGGGCCGTGGGAATCTCGTTGCCGGGAATAACCTCACAGGATGCAGACTTGGAGTAGAGGCGAACGCCTCCCCAAGCACAGGCATATCAGCGAATACCATCGAGAGAGGCGATCTGTGCGTTCATCTCATCCGCTCCCCGGACTCCATGCTCAAGGGCAACACCCTCAGGCAGAGCAGCTCCGGTGTGATCGTCGAGGCGTCTGATGGTTTTGCGGCGATCGGGAACTCGTTCGATGGGGTGCCCAGAGCAATTCACATAACCGCATCCTCCGGATTCAGGATGTCCAACAGCAGCATAACCGGAGCCGATACCGCAATTCTCGTGAACGCCTCGAAGACTGGCGTTGTGGATGGCAACCGCATAGACAACGCAGCTGAGGGCATAAGGCTCCAGGCGGCATATGAAACAGAGATCTCCGGAAACCACGTCACAGGCGCGAGGAGCGGGATTCGCCTGGAAAATTCGAATGGAAACAAGATCGAGAGGAACAACATCTCTAGATGCAACAGCGGAATTGTGCTCTCACGCTCCTGGAAGAACGTTCTGAGGATGAACATCATATCGCACAACAGCAACGGGCTGGCGCTAGATGAGGGCATGTACCCCATGGAGTCGAGCGAGAACCAGATCTACCTCAACAGCTTCGTTCAGAACAGAAACGATGTTGTTTCGTACATCTCGAGCAATTCCTGGAGCTCCCCCACAAGCATCCGGTACAGCTACCGAGGCAGGAGCTTCGAGAGCAGGATGGGCAACTACTGGCACGGCTGGGATGGGGAGGACAGGAACAGCGATGGGATACTGGACAGGGGCAAGAGCGTTGGCCTGGAGGACGATCCGTATCCGCTAGCTGAGCCTCCGGAGAGGTACACATTGATGGGGTATTGAATGTACTCATCACATCTTCGACGCATCTGTTGAGGCTTGAGAAGAATCCCCACTCACGGGAAAGAGGCGGCCAGATGCTCCTCTAGCCGCTTCATGGCCGCGATCTCCCTAGGTCCTCCACACCTCTGCACTATTCTCCTGAGCTTTCTTATCTCCTCGAGGTAGGAATCCACACGTAGCGCGTTGTACCTTGTAGCTGCAATTGCAGCCTCGATCACGCATGATACACCGCGGTTGATGGCGCGAAAATCCTTTCTGATGACCTCTCCCCTGACGAACTCGAGCTCTGGCATGATTATGTCTGTCCTGTAGGGGCTGCACCGGAAGAGCGCCCATGACTCGGCGTCCCTTAAAGTCAGCACTCCATCTCTTCTTAGAAAGCACCCCTCTCCTAGATCAGACATAGCGGCCTCCACGAATATCATCGGGTCATGGGTTACGTTTGCCACAAGCTGGCCGGTGGCGAGGACGTTCTCATATGTGTGCGTCCCGAGAAACAGACGGACCGTTATGCTTTCTCCTCTTATTATCCCTATGGGTGCTGCATTCGGCACGCCGTCACGCTCGGTTGTGACTATGACCTCGTTTATGCCTGGAAGTATGCCAAGCTCATCAAGAATAGCATCTGTATCCATTGTATCTCCTCAGAACCTCAGGCCCCTCATCAGCGCGATAAATAAAGATGATGCTATCAGGTCAGCTGTGGAGCCAGGGTTGATGTCCCTCGAGATCAGCACCCTGTCCATCTCCATGGCGCTCGAGATGACATCATGAGATCTAAGAGCGGCGCCTGCCATCCTGGAGACCTCCAGAGCGACATCGATCCCGAATTTGGAAGCCACAAGGCTGTCCGGCTCTTCTGAGAGCGCGGTCATGTAAGTGAGAACAACACCTCTGTTCAGCCCGTGCCTAGGAATCATCTCGCAGAGAGCATCCGCGAGCTCGAAGCTCCTCGAGAATCCGGTGGCCCACTCCCTAGCTATCAGATCGTGCCCTTGGGAGATGCGCATGAGATCTATAAGCCGCATGCCTCTCGCTGCGATCTCATCAACAGCTTTCGGATCCTTCAGGCTCATCTCATTAACATCAGCCGCCCTGGCACCTGCGAGCTCGAACGCTCTGTAAAAGCAGATCGAATCCTCCACAGTGGTCGATTCCACAACTCTGAGTATCTCCGATCTTAGCGGTCCGGGCCTGGATGCTGCAGATGCGAGCGGTATGAGCAGGACAATCTCACCGAAGTGCGTGTTCCCCTTCAGCCCCCACTCGCGCCATGCGGAGACCGTATCTAAAATAAGCTTGCCTATATCCGAGGCGCCAGATGCAGCCTTCCTGAATGAAGGGTATGATAACACCGCGCTCGCGACGAAGTGGCTGAAGCTCACGTCCTCGTAATCATGGCACCTGTCGACATTTCCGGGCTTCGGGCTCGAGGAGAGCTCCAGCAGCATGGCCATCTGGGCCAGCTGGGCGATCCTGTCCGGATCCATGATGTTCATCTCAATCTTCATCTCATTACACGGTAGCTGAGGGCTGCACACGTGCATTCAACGCAGCAGCCCCTCAGCGACCCCTCTCTTCAGGATCATGTACTCCTTCGGCGTCAGCCCTGCTCTTCTGAGGGCCGCGTCCCTCATGTAGCAGGGTTTTGTTATCTTGCAGCACCATATCAGGCTGCCGAAGCACGTCCCATCTCCCTTTTCGAGAGGAGTTCCTCTCGCAAGATCGAGCTTCCGCCGCACGAACTCCTCTGGCGTTATTCCAAGCCTCTTCAGGGCGCCATGAACAGGGCATGGCTTGACCGGAGGGCAGCAGAACGCAAGGCCTCGCAGGTCGCCGCCGGCGCATATGTGCTTCGGGGCATTGTACCATCCTGTGATATCCTCAAACTTCCTGAGGGCGGAGGATAGCCATCTCGCAAACTCCTCGTCTGTGGTTTTGCTGAGCGAGATCACATCCGCGCCCATTGAGAGCAGGCGCTTCGCATCTTCGAAGGATCTAACATCAGAGAGGGCCATTATTCCTGGACCTCTGGCATCTGAGATGCTCCTCAGAATCGATGTTGCATATCCATCACAGCCTCTCAGATCGAGGTGGATCAGATCCAGCCCTGCGGATCTCAGACTCTTGATCGCACCAGGGTTAGATTTGGGGAGCACAGCCGACGGAGAGATGCGAAGAGAGGTTGCGGCGCCGGCGGATTTGATCAGCCTCAGCAGGCCGCATGTTCTTATGAGATCCATGGCATCCCTATCAGAGAGATCGATCTCGATGATGGCATGCATCCTGGCTGCGATCCTTGAGGCCTCCATGAGCCCCTCAGGGGATGCTGATCTGAATGACAGCACAGCCGGCACACCTGCATCTCTGACGAGCGCCTCGATGTCATCTCTCTCCTCTACGCCCTCAAGGACTGCAAGACCCACATCCGGCGGGCAAGCGTTTCCATGGCATACCATGGCCACAGGGCTCTTCAGAGATGCATACCCTATTTTCAGCATCGATATCCTCGAATATGACCAGGGATATCAGCCTTTCGATGAATCATCTATTAACCCGAAGAATCAGATGCGCATTTTGCGGGCTCAATAGATCGCTCTTGGGATCGAGGCACTGAATGAGAAATCTGGTTGCGCACTCGAACAGCTGAACGATTCTGCGTATTCGTGAGCCATGAACAGGATATCCATGAGTCCGGCTGGACTGAGTGCTGCGGATTTACCATGAGAGCACGACATGGAAGGGTTGACCTTCCTTGTCGGGGTGTTTGGACGAAACCAACCCGCATCTCAAACGCTCTCATCCTTTTGGCACGCCTCTAATGTCGCATGCAGCGTTTCAATGATCCGAATACATGACCAGAAACCGGAGATATTTGTATAATGGATCACAGATCCTGTGATATCACATGCTTTCGACCTCAACGATACCGGTAGACGATCCTTCATGCTTATCTGCCAGACCGCTGGATCCATGGAGAGACCGGAGCGCAAAAACGACCTCGCGAACATCTCGGGTTCAGCGGTTCGCATGATGCCACACGGGCTCTTCGGACGATCGATGTCTGGCGATCCTCTCGGCATTATGACCAGACACAGAATCAACCTCAGATGGGGATCCTGAATGTACACAGAACATGGCAATCTTTTGTATCTTGAGCATCATTTGTCAGATAACATTATAAAAATTATCTGTCAATGTTTACAGAGTTCGGAAAGGGTTAAATGCTGATCATTGCCAGTTCTATTTGCATGGGGATGTAATTTCATAGTGTTTGTGTGATATGATTATCTAAAAACGGTAAATCTGCCTGTAACAGGGCAGATGATGCAACTCAGGAGGTGGGGTGACATCATGTGTGTCTACAGGGCCAGATCTGAAAATAAAACATTATTTAAAAAATTAATTTTTGATAGTTCTTGTCTGTATCTTTATGCGTGTTTTAAGACCATTCATATAATTACTATCATCATAGTCGCATGTCTCTGTGTTGCATTACATTTATCTTCAGGATCATCAGCCGGAAATACTTCATCTGTTTATACAGTTGACAGTATAGCTCAGGATTTATACGAACCTCTCGGAGGCAGCGCTGAGCTGACGGTCATTGTGGAGCCGGATTCTAGAAGAACCATAGGCGATGTGGTCGTCTTCTCTGTGAGGCTTGAGCTGTGTGAGGATGTTAATGAACTTTCAATCAAAGATCTCCTCCCCTCGGGTCTCAATTACATCAAATGTGTGGGTGACATCCCCTCGCCGGCGCGCCCTGACAGCAGGACTCTGATATGGAATCTTGGGGATAAGGAACGGGGTGAGGTCGTCTTTGAGGTTCATGCGGTTGTCAGGAACACCATCACAAACCAGAATGGCACGGTGCTTCTGAACAGAGTTGAGGCCACGTGGAAGGACTCGATGGGGACGATATGCTCAACAAACACTACCGCATCGATCACCATCACAGAGCCCGACATGAAGATCACCCTGAGCTCGAACAGAACGAACGTTCATGCGGGATACATCATCGAGCAGGTCGTGACCCTGAGGAACACGGGATCAAGTGATGCGTATGATGTCAACCTGACAGTGATGATTGCGGAGGGGCTTGAGTTGCAGAGCACGAATCCTGAGGTGGCCGTTAACGGGAGAAGCATATCATGCACCTATGACATAATTCCCGCTGGGGCTGCTGAAACCCTGCGACTTGTTCTCAGGGTGAGAAACACGGTGGTATCAGGGGAGAGTTTGAGCACCGGAGCCTCTGTGACCTGGACGAGCCAGCCTGGGGAGGATCCCAATGAGCGGTGGGGTGGCGGGACGAGTCTCAATAACTATGATGAAACTGCATCTGCGAAGATCACGGTATCAGGAGACGTTAGCATATCCAAGACGCCGGATACGAACAGGAGCTGTGCCATTGGAGACTCTGTGACGTACAAGATCCACCTGAACCTCCCGGGAGCCATCCTCAGGGATGTGGTCATCACGGATATGCTCCCCTCTGGCACAACCTACGATCCGTCTAGCCTGAGGACCGGTGGATTCACTCCGAATGACATCCAGATACATGATAACAACACGCTTGTCCTCTACTTCGGCGATCTGAACAACACGGAAGATAACGATATGGACATCTGGTACAGCGTGATCGTCGCGAACCGGAGGGAGAACAGAAACGGTGTTTTCCTCATCCCAGGAGCAGCCAGGATAACATGGAAGAGCTACGATGGCTCATCGAGACAGAGAACCGACAGCAGGGCAGGGAGCATAGAGGTCGTGGAGCCGCTGCTTGCCGTGGAGAAGCACGCTCCATCATATGCGATCGTGGGAGATGCAGTGACGTTCACGCTGTCGATATCTCACGATACAACGAGCAGATCTGATGCGTATGATGCTCTCCTCGTTGATACCATACCCGAGGGTGCGAGACTCGCCGGTATCAACACGAGCCGGCCGGTGGGCTTCGAGCAGGTAGGCAGAGATCTGGTGTGGTCCCTTCAGAGATTGGGGATAGGTGAATCCCTCACAGTAACATACACGATTCTTGTGGGCACCACAGGCAGCATTGGAGGTGCTGCAAGGCTCTACTGGTCGAGCAGGGAGGGGGACGACCCGAACGAGAGATCAGGGCGCTGGAACGATCTCGACTCCTACAACAGAACCGCAGAGGCTTATGTTGCTGTGGAGAACATGAGCATAAGATGCGAGCCTGAGGGGCCTGTGAGGAGGAGCTTTGGGGAGGAACTCGTGATTCGCTTTTACGGTGAGCTTCCCTCCCTCAGGGATGCGTGGATGAACCTGAGTCTTCGGGGCTTGAAGCACAATGCATCCAGCCTGATGATGAGCTTCGATCCGCTGGAGGAGGTCATCCGCGAGGATCAGATGTGCTGGTACCTCGGGGATATCCGGGCCATGACTGTGGAGCTCTTATTGAGATCAACCGTCGATGATCATGAGCCCGGGGCGGTCCTGGAGCTGAGCTGGCTCTCGAATAACGTTAGAAGATCCATATCAGTGGCGACAGGGCCGGTGGAGATCGCCGAGCCAGAGCTGGCCGTGACGAAGACGCCGGCTCTGAAGAGCCTGGCGAGAGGCGGTACAGTGAGGTGCTCTGTGAGGATCGACCACTCGCCGGAGAGCAGATGCGACGCCTGGAATGTGGTTCTGAGGGAGAGCATTCCTCCTGGAGTGGGGATCCTGCCGGATAGCGTGAGAACGTTTCCAGATAGGGGGAATGTTGAGATCGGTGTGGACTCACTTCTGTGGAGGATCGGAAGGCTGGAGCCCGGAGAGAGCGCATCGCTGGAGTACGACGCTGTGGCGCTCTCCGACGGTCACTTTATTTCAGAGTCGAGACTCGCATGGTCGAGCGCTGAAAGCGGAGGGCGTAATTACAGCGCATCTGCATCATCCGAGCTCATCGTCGGATCATCATACCTGAGCGTGGATGCGCCGGAGACTGCATGCGGTTTTGTGAACTACACGGTCCACTACAGAAACATCGGTGAGAGGGATATCAGGGGTGCTGTTCTCAAGGCACGATATGATCCGCATCTCCAGTTCGTATCATCAAGCCCGCTGCCGTGCACCCCTGACGGAAGCATCTGGTCAGGGTGTGCGCTTCCGGATGTGCTTCATCCCGGAGATGAGGGCGTCATAAGAATCGTCACCAAAGCTGGAAGGGCTGCGAACGGGACATCTGTGGAGACCTCATTTACAATGTCGTTCGAGGGGCATGATGAGAATGCATCCGCCAGAACGGTTCTGATCTCCCCGCAGCTCTCCATCAATGCAACAGGATCTCCCCAGCGCGTTAGAAGTGGTGAAACTCTGATCTACACAGTCAGGTACAGAAATACAGGAGCCACGAAGGCGACTAACGTAACCCTCAGAGCCCTGCTATCCTCCAACGTGCGCATCATCAGCGCTATCCCCATGCCGGTCGCCTCCACGGGCGGAGAGAGCCTCTGGTCAGAGAGCACTCTGATGCCTGGAGATGAGAGAACGATAAGCATCAGCGCTCTCGTGGAGGGAGAAGATGTGGTTAGGGCAATCTTCACCCTGGAGAGCTCAGAGTCGCTGCCGGTATCTGCAGAGGTATCCACGTATGTTCATGCCCCAAAGAAAGAGATCTCTGTCACAAAACGGTCGTCGTGCACAGAGTGCAGGCGCGGCGAGAAGATAGAGTATGAGATCAGGGTTTGCAACCCGTCTGATGCAGATCTCAGTGACATCACTGTGAAGGATATCCCGGATCCGGGATTCATAATACAGAATGCAGATCCTGCACCTGCTCCAGATGGCATGTGGCATATCGACCGTCTCCGTGCTGGTGAGTGCACTGCGATAAGAATCAGCGGGATCCTTCCCAGGAGCGAGATGCACTTCGATATGG
This sequence comes from Methanothrix sp., assembly GCF_030055635.1. Classification (NCBI taxonomy): domain Archaea; kingdom Methanobacteriati; phylum Methanobacteriota; class Methanomicrobia; order Methanotrichales; family Methanotrichaceae; genus Methanothrix; species Methanothrix sp. The sequence continues at coordinate 28,703 of NZ_JASFYM010000005.1, forward strand.
CAGGGAGTGTTGTGGGGATGGGGTTCACCAGGACATACAGGGAGTGCACGTCTGGCTTCGAGGGGGCTGCGCTGCGCAACTGCGTACAGGCCTTCTCCGGGAATCTCTCTGCGGGTGACTGCGTCACAGTGTGGATTGCAGCCGAGAGCGGAGCAGAGCTCCGGATGAGAGAGCACGGCAGCGGATCCCTACGCTCGCAGGAGGGGATGTCCATAAGCACAGAAAACCAATCCATCAGGATCTCGAGATCCCAGGCATCGGAGAGCGGTATGTACGAAGGCGATGTCTACAGAAGGGCTGTTGCGCTTGTCTCTCCATGGAGCGATTACTTCGAGATCTCGAACAGAGCCACACACGGGGGCATGAGGTCGTTCTCCAGGGCTGACAGGGAGATCAGCAGCATCGCTGCCATTGCAGATTCCAACGGCACTGTGGTCTCTCTTGAGAGGGATCTCACCGGATCCGGCAGCATTCTCGCGGAGAAGCTCTCGAACATCACAGGGGCGCTGAGTGCGCATGATCATCACTCTGGCATATCGAACATATCAGTGCGGTTTGAGGAGCACGGGGAGTACGGGAGCTACGTTCATTCCTACCTAGGGAACGGCACGCTTGTATCCGCCCTGAGTTATGGATCGCTGTCGCTTCACACCTCTGGCTCCGGAATATACATCTCGGAGGGATCGATTAGCTGCGGATCCATCAAAGAGAGATTGAGCGCTGAGGGCAGCTCTGGATGGCGCTCTGGTGCCTGGATCAGGGGTTTGCAGAGCATAAGTGAGGAGTACTCCGGATCGAGGATCGAGAAGGACACTGTGCTCACATCCAGAGGGCTTGAGACAAGCGTGAACTTCTCCGGAATGGCATTCACCGACACACACCTCATGGAATCTCATCTGAGCGATATCTACATCGGAAACTACACGATGCGGAGAAGCATCAGCCTGCCTGCCTCGCACAGATACGGAACGCCGCACATCAGCATCTCCGCGGACGCATACATGGAGAGATCTGACGTCATGCGTCTCACCTTGAAAATACAGAACGACGGGATCAGGGATCTCTCTCCTGTGCACATCACAGCCGCGGTTCCGAATGGATCGAGGGTTCTGGGCGTGTATCCGGTGCCTGAGATCAGAAACGATCTGCTGATGTGGAGGCTGGATGTGCTGAGAGCCGGTGACTCTCTCGTTATAACTCTGAGGCTTGATGTGAGGGATGCCCTGCGCAGAGACATTCCTGTCAGGGCTGCAGGTGGATTTGATGGGCGATGGGTTTATGCTATGAACAGAACATCCTTGCAGTGCTGCAGTTAGAAATCCAGAAGCGATCTCTGGGATGGGGTTGACGGCTTGGATCTGGCTCCGGGAGGGGGGAGGGAAATCCTCCCGTACCTTCCGCCGCCACCTGGCGTCACCACGACATCTCCTGATCGGAATGCCTCTATCGCCCTTGCAACCCTCTCATCCGTGTTCAGCTCAGATATCTCCGCGTGCAGGAGCACCTCTATCTCTGTCCTCTCTGATACAAGATCGCTCCATATCCTTCTCACGCCTCTTGTGAACACACTCCTGTGGCCGAGTGCCATCGCGATTATCTCAGCCAGCGGGATTATGTGGATGTACGGAGGCCTGTGATCCGGATGCACCGGATGCGGCAGATCAGCTAAAATCTCAACCCTGTCCCTGACGCCGAGCTTGATCGATCCGCCACATCCGCAGCGCCCCAGATGCTCGTCCATCTCCTGCATCGTGTACTGCTTGTAGCAGCTCGTGCATGCGGTTCTGTTGTACTTTCCCTCCTCAGGGTAGAATCCGACGTTTAGAATTGGCCTGCGTCCCGATCTGCGCTCTATCGCGAGCCGGATCTCTTTAAAGCTGATATCCATGAGATCGAACTGGTTGAACTCCCTTCCGAGCTTGTTGGACCATGGTGAATGGCCGTCTGAATTCGATAAAAAGGTCTTGTCCCTCAGCTCGCTTATTCGATCCGCGTAGTCCGAGTCAGCGCTGAGGCCGAGCTCTATGAAGGAAACATCATCAGCTCGATCTCCGTAACATTCTTTAAGAGATCTGTAATGCGCGAAGATCCCTGTCCAGGGCGTGAACGCGTGGCTCGGCCCTATGATGCAATCCGCGTCGATGCACGCATCAGCGATCTCAGCTCCATTCAGGAGGACTCTTGGCCTGCCGTCGGTGTCCATGTTGCTCGAGCTCTTCCGGAAGATCTCCCTCAGCTCCTCAGCCTTTGAGAGATCGGGGATGAGAATCAGATGGTGAACGCCCTTCAAATCCTCAACCTCGGCTGTCACGACGAATCCGGTCGTGCTGTTATGCCAGAGAATCCCGTCCCTCTCTGGAAGCCTCCTGAGATTCTCAAGCCATTCCGGATGGAGAGCGTCGCCTGTGCCAACGATGTGTATGCCCTTTCTGCGCGCCTCAGCCGCGATGGTGTCCAGATCCATCATCTCAGATGTGGCAGCTGAGTACCTTGAGTGGATGTGGAGATCTGCATTCACATTCATTTATTTTTATGATTTTCATTTTAAGCCTGTATTGGGCATCTCATGTGTCCTTTCAGCATTGCATTGGATTTAATGGATCTCTGCTGCAGTGCTCACAGTGGGTTCGTTGATTCCTCTGTCATGTCTATCTGCGGCAGCCTCTGCATATCTATCTCTATCCTTATCACATCCTGATCTGCCTCGAGGGATCTTACAATCACATGAAATATGTATCGCTGTGTTCGTCTCCCCTCAGGAATCACGATCCTGTGCACCTTTCGCAGCTTGCTCACGCTCGCAGCGTATACCGCCGGGCCGCTCTGCAGAAACAGCAGCCCTGGAAGGTTCAGAGAGTCGTGACCGAACGAAGGATACCGCTCCTTGACCCGCTCCTCGAGCACCGTGCGCGGTATATCCACAGCGCCCATCTCGCTCTCCACCCTTATTCCGTTCTCATCTGCACGTATCGATCTTATGTGGTATCTGAGGGCGCTGATCAGATAGCTGGTCCCCCTACCCTGCTGGTCTGCCGGAACTATCGACTCGAGCATGTCCATGAAAGGCCGTATGAGGGGGCTTGTGCCCGCAAAGAATGCACCTGCAAGGTTGGAGACCTCGGTTTTGGCATCCCTCAGGTCGTTCTTATCTATTATGAGTGTTACCATAAGCATTCTTCCGCTATCCTACAAGATATAACCACCGCATCCCTGAGAAACACCAATGCCATCATGCATTTCCGGAGCCTGAAGGTCGTACTGTTCCAAATTCATCTGCAGCTTCCAGAGATATTTTGATACACTTACCCCTTTGCTTCCAGTGTGAACTTGAACTTACGTCATCTTGTTAATTGCAAAAAACAAAATTAGATTATATACTTATATTTACAGAGTTCAGAATTTTCGATATCTGTAGATCGCATACATATTCAACACACCAACGCTTCCTGTGGAGCTTCATACGAGGAGATATGGAAAATCTGACCCTAGGGAGCAGCTTGCCACCGGCATCTATTTTTGATAGGAGCGATTCTGTGGTAGCAATGACACTGGAGTCTCTGGTATCGGAGCTCAGGAGCTTCGTGGGCATAACCAGGAAGCGAAGCATTGGCGATATGCTCAGGTACTTTCCATCCATCTCTGATAAGGTGATAGCGGATTTCGGCGAGGATGCTGCAGTCATAGACAATGGCGATGAGGTTCTTCTCCTTGCAGCAGACGGGATATGGTCGGTGCTGATGGATGCAGATCCCGAATGGGCCGGATACTGCGCAGTTCTGGTGAACGTTCATGACATAGCTGCCATGGGGGGCACACCGATCGCCATGGTGGATGTTCTTTCCGTCAACTCTCCTGAGGTCGCGGATGCTGTCCTGCGTGGGGTCGAGAAGGGGATCGAGAAGTTTGGTGTACCGATAGTCGGAGGACATCTTCATCCGGACACGCCATACAGCGCACTCGACGTGGCCATCCTCGGAAAGGCGAGGAAGGACGGGGTGATACTGAGCAGCACCGCGGAGCCTGGCGACTCTGTTGTGGTAGGGGTCGATCTCGACGGGAGAGTTCACCCGAGCTTCAGGATCAACTTCGACTCAACCAGCCAAAAGGGCAGGGAGACTCTTACGCGCCAGATCTCTTCCATGCGTGTGCTCGGGGAGAGAAGACTCGTCACGGCCGGCAAGGACATCAGCAATCCTGGGATGCTCGGGACCCTCGGAATGCTGCTCGAGACCAGCGGGGTCGGCGCGGAGGTTGAGATCGACTCGATACCGGTGCCTGAATCGCTGAACCTCGCGGACTGGCTGAAGATGTACCCTGGCATGGGTTTTGTCGTGACGACTCGAAATCCAGATGAGGTCGTGGATGTATTCAGGAGACACGGGCTGTGTGCTGCGAGGATCGGCAGGGTGATCGAGGAGAGAAGGCTTGAGATTGTTGGTGGTAAAGAAAGAGCGGTTCTCTTCGACTTCGGGAGAGATCGCGTTACAGGCATAAACTGAGGGGCAACATGGATCGCGGATTCATAGATCTCCTGAGGGAAAAAGCGCGCAGCCGCAGGGCCAGGATCGGGATAGGGCTGGTGAACCCCGGCAGGGATGTTCTCGAGAGCCTCATTTCAGCGGGAGGATACGCTGAGATCGTCGCTGTGGGCAATGCTGCCCCTGAGGGCATCGAGCTGATCCGCTCTGACTCACCTGAGGATGATCTGATCCGTCTTCTGATGAGATCGGAGATCGACGGGGCGGTGAGGGGCAACATATCCGCCACAAGGACGATGAGGGCCCTCTCGAGGGTCGGGATAGATGTCATGAGGATGGCCCTGCTGGAGCTCGGTGGGTGGGCCTTCTTCCTAGCTCCGGTCGGCATCGATGAGGGCGATACCCTGCAGGAGAAGCTGGAGCTTGCCATGCGCGGGGCATCTTTTCTTAAAACGATGGGCGTGGAGCCGAGGGTGTCGGTTCTCTCAGGCGGCAGGCTGGAGGATGTCGGCAGGAGCAGCAAAGTGGACACAAGCCTGGCGCACGGCGAGTTCGTGGCAGCGCGGCTCAGGGAGGGAGGAGTCAACGCAGTCCACAGGGGCATACTGATAGAGTCGGCGCGCGGAGATGATCTCGTGCTTGCGCCTGATGGCGTATCGGGCAACCTTCTCTTCAGAACGATGCTGCTGATATGCGGTGCAGCCGCACTGGGCGCGCCGGTGCTCACGGATCAGATCATCTTCGTCGACTCCACACGGGCCAGATCCGAGTTCACAGGGCCGGTGATTCTGGCAGGCGCCCTGGTATCGATGAGAGAAGGGAGATGAAAATCCGCCCTGCATCTGTTACACAGGAGCCCCAGCGCAACTTCCAGAAAATTTGATGACTTAGTGCATTTGGCGTTTTGATATCAGCAGCTTGCGGATCGATTCATGATGGACGTTAGCCTACGGATGGGGTGGTTCAACTCAAAAGCATAAAAATGGCGCTTATCACGCCTTTGATCGCGCCCAGGACTCGATGTTATCGATGAGGTTGAACTCAATGACCTTCTTCGCGTCAAGCAGCATCTTTGCGATCTCCTTGAGCGAGAAGCGCCTCTCCCTTCCGCCCCTGTCCCTGACGCTGATCTCCTCACCCGGAGACTGCGAGTCGATGTGGATGAGCATCTCGCCGAGACGGGAGCATGCATTCTTCAGATAGCGCACGGTGTAATCCATCAGCGGCTCTCTATCTGAAAGGTTCTTGTTGACCTCTTTTATTGACCAGCACATCGTGAGGATATCCGAGTACATCTCAGCACCACTTGGAGAATGTGCAGCATCGTATTTAACAGTGCCGTCAGAAAGGTGGGGCTGGTGCGATTCGAACGCACGATCGACGGGTCTCTCCGATTCTGAGAACACATGATCATCTCAGTGCTCCAACGGATCATCAACGCCATCCCCGTCGGGATGGCTCAGCAGACCCGTTGCTCATCATCCAATCATACCGCTGGAGCCCGTCGCCCTACCTGGCTAGGCCACAGCCCCTTAGCGGGCCGAGAGGGATTTGAACCCCCGACCTAAAGGTTAAGAGCCTTTCGCTCTACCTGACTAAGCTACCGGCCCGCGTCGGTAATATGACAAAGCTATTTATAAGCGTTTCGATGCCTCCAGCGTGAACGACCGCATCCAGGCGGGCTTTAAGGACGCCGATTTCTGGGATCTTCCCATTCGGTCGTGGGTCGTGCGGGGGATAACGGGGTACTCGAATAGCTGAACGATTCTGCTGTATTCGAGAGCCATGAACAAGATATTCGTGAGGATGGACTGAGTGCTGCGGATTTTCAATGATGCAAGTACACAACCTGATTCTCGGTTGTATACTCGTATCGCTGAATTAAGAGGGATTCGACCTCTTGGGGGTTCATGCAGCATTAGTGCCGGTGAGCGCTGGTTCCTGACAGCTTGTTCAGCTATTCAAGTACACAACCTGATTCTCATGTATTATCAGTAAGCCCACCCTTAACCGCACATGAGTCTGGTACACTGCACAGCCGTACCAGTCTCCGCAGGTGGACAGAAAACTATTTGATGCTGGAAACAATAAGGTTCGAGAATATCGTCCTTGTTCTGAGAACTTACGGGGGCTGTATCCGATGCAGGACCTGGCAGCCAGAAAGGTTAGCAAGATAGACCTCGACCCGATGGAGCTTATCGAGAGGTATGAGCCACGCGGTGTACCAGAGAAGGCCAGGATAACGGTCATAGATTACGATGAGATCCAGTTCCAGGAGGAAGAGGTCAAGAGCGTCGAGGAGTGTGCGCCATACAGATACAAGCCCACAGTCACATGGATCAAGGTGAATGGAGTTCGCGACACCGAGACCATGGAGAAGCTCGGCAAGATATTCGATATACATCCGCTCACGATCGAGGATATCATAACAGGCCAGCGCCCCAAGATGGAGGATTTCGGTGACTACATCTTCATAGTGCTCCGCGTCTTTTACTACGACAGGATAGCGAACGAGATAACATCCGAGCAGTTCAGCCTGATATTCAGCTCCAATTTTGTGATAACCTTTGAGGAGAGCGGAGGGGATGTGTTCAAGCTCATCAAGGAGAGGATAAAGAACGAAAAGGGGAAGATAAGAAGGAGAGGCACCGACTACCTCGCGTATGTGCTCCTTGATGCGATTGTTGACAATTACTTTTACATACTGGAGCGCCTTGGCGACAGGATAGAGATGCTCGAGTCAGTGCTTGTGGAGGAGCCCTCTGAGGAGAACCTGAGGGAGATCTACGAGCTCAAGAGCTCGATGATATTCCTCAGAAAATCAGTCTGGCCGCTCAGGGAGGTTATAACCAGGCTCGAGCGGGGCGAGTCTCCATTAATCCATGAGAACACCATAATATACCTTAGAGATGTTTACGACCACACGATACAGGTCATAGATAACATAGAGATAATGCGTGATATGCTATCAGAGATGATCTCCATCCATCTCTCAAGCGCAAGCAATGAGCTCAACAACATAATAAAAATTCTTACATCAATAACAATAATATTCATGCTGCCAACACTGATAGCCAGCATTTACGGTATGAACTTCAGGTACATGCCGGAGCTCGAGTGGCGGTACGGCTACTTCGCCACGCTGATCCTCATGGCATCGGTCGTTGTGACCACGGTCTTATACTTCAAGAGGAAAAACTGGCTTTGATACCCCAAAACCTCATCGGCAGTCGACTGGTGCTGTCCTGCAGAACTTGCGGGTTCCAGGATCCCTGTCATCTCGGGAGCTGCGGGCTGTTCTGATGCTGACCTGTATCTAGAGACCATCACAGTGTGAGTAAGTTGTGCAGGCAGTGCTGCTGAGGTCCCTCAAGGCTATCTGTTTTGCCTACGTGCTGAATATCCCTGGCTGCAAAGCGGTCCTGCCGCGGCCAGCTCAATGGTGCATCTGCGCGGATCTCAGGCACATCTATATATCTCATGATCCCATCTCACTCGTAAAGATGTGCAGAAAACTGTGGGGTATTGCAATGTGGAAGAAGATGCTTATGGTAATTCTCGTGAGTTCGATCGTTCTCGGCTCGGCTGGTGCGGTCTGGATGAACTATGCTCCCAGCGCAGGGGAGGTCGTGGCACAGTTCAGCAAGCCTGTATACACCATCAACCTGACAGGGCAGCCCATCCTGGGATACCATCCCCTCCTGGGGCAGAGCTTCTGGTTCGAGCCCCTCCCAATTGCCGGAAAGCCAGCTGCCACATCAGAGAAGATCGCACCGGTTGTGCTCGGCAGCGTCCCTGCGCCGCATTACATCACAGACTTCGGCCAGAACTGGGAGAGGAACATGAAATTCGCACAGACGAGGTCGTCGTTCAGGATAGCAGCAAACAACACCCTCGGATCCATCGGACCGAGCTGGAACATCTTCGATACAGGATGGATCGTGATTTGAGGTTGTGATAAATCTATTTGCATGACGAGCTCTGGCATCGTGCATGTCAGATGCGAGTTTCTGGTTCGACGAGATCTGAATGCACTCAGTGCGGGTGACCATCGCACTGGGCGCATCCAATACATTTAACTATCTTAAGAGGGAGTTATTATCTGTGCGATCCATCCAGAAGACCGGCGTAAAGGGCTTGGGCGGAAAGACTGAGAGAAACCGTATCACCGGCGCGAGGTTTTTGCTTCTTAGACCTGCTGGGTACCCCCTGAAGAGCACGTTCCAGGAGTCTCCTGTCGTATCGGATCCGGTGCTCTTCGAGAGGTACGCGAAGGAGCAGTGGTACGGCGAGCTTGTCAGGGCCGGGGCGTACCTTTTCGACAGGCGGCTCTATCCAGACTTCGCATTCAAGGTCGTGAAGGTGTACCCCAGAGAGGCGGTGATTGGGGCAGATACAACGATAGTTGTGGAGAAACGGATAGAGCCCACAGCTGTGGTGGAGCCCGCCTCATTCGATGATGTTGTCGGTCAGCTCGATGCGAAGAGAAAGGTCAAGGTTATAAAGAGATACCTTGAGGAGCCTGAGAGGTTCGGCAGCTGGGCCCCGCGCAATATCCTCTTCTACGGCGCATCAGGTACAGGCAAGACGATGATAGCCAGAGCGCTTGCCACCGAGGCAAATGTCCCCATGCTGCCGGTGAAATCGACATCGCTGATCGGGGAGTTTGTGGGCGAGGGGGCAAGGCAGATCCACAACCTCTATGATCGCGCTGAGCAGCTCGCGCCATGTATCATATTCATAGATGAGATCGACGCCATAGCACTGGACAGGCGCTACCAGGATCTCAGGGGCGATGTCTCAGAGATAGTGAACGCCCTGCTCACAGAGATGGATGGCATATCATCCAGACGCGGCGTCTGCACGATAGCTGCGACTAACAAGGTCGAGCTCCTCGATCCCTCAATAAGATCGAGATTCGAGGAGGAGATCGAGTTCAAGCTTCCCTCGTATGAGGAGAGGCTGGAGATACTCAGGAGGAACGCCAGCAGGATGCCGCTGGAGGTCAGGGGAGATCTCGCAGAGATCGCGAAGCTGACGGAGGGCTTCTCTGGAAGAGACCTCGTGGAAAAGATCCTGAAGGTGGCGCTCCATCATGCGATCATCGAGGACTCCAGATTTGTGGAGCGGCGTCATTTGATGGATGCGCTCCAGCGCATCAAGCGCGATGTTAAAGAGCCTCCGGGAGAGATGTTCATCTGAGGAGGCGCCTTCCATGTGGCAGCAGATCCTGAGCAAGTTCAGGCGCTATCCTGCTCAAGAGAAGGTCGTCCGGCTGATCCTGTCAAGGGGGTTCCAGATAAATGAGCGCGGCAGGGTCGCTTCCGGCTCGATAGAGATTCCTCACGCGCAGATAGCCAAAGAGCTCGATGTTGATAGAAGAGTGGTCGACACCACAGCGATGGCCATTCGCGATGATCCCGAGCTCTGGAAGGTATTCAAAAACGTGAGATCTGTGCCTTTCCTGGCGGATGTCGCTCCTGTGCTCGGGCTCGGCGTGATCGAGATCACGCCTGTCGATGCGAGGCAGACCGGCCTTCTGGGGAACGTTGCCATAGCTGTGGCGAAGCATGGATTGAGCATACGCCAGGCGGTATCTGACGATCCCTTCTTTGTGGAGGATCCGAAGCTCACAATCATCACAGAGGGAAAGATCCCCGGCGAGCTCGTCACGCTTCTGAAGGAGATAGAGGGGGTCAAGAAGGTCACGGTAGAGTGATCTCATCTCTTATGGTGTGACAATCTCCCCGTCTACGCATGCACAGGCACGATCCCCAGATGCCGGGGAAACTCTGCAGCGAAGCTCTTCCCGCGCCTGCATGAATTCTGATCTTTTTGTTGTATTGTGACATTACCAGACCGCGGAGCCATAGTCACTGGAGTTACATTTGATGCTTTGGCTGCGTATCATTGGAAATCCCGGGCTCTGCAGGAGGCTGATCCCCAGGCCCGCTGGGTGGAGCAGCTGGTGGCGGAGACCCCGGGCTCTGACCGACGACGAGCAGTGGTGATACCATCTGGAGTTCGCGCATGAACCCATATTCTGTGTATGATATTGAGGATATCACATCATAGTATCCAGGCTGCTCTGCCATCACCGGATACGAGACCGTCTCCGGCTGGCCCGGATAGAGCGTGACCATGTACATTCCCGGGCCCGAAGTCCTCAATCCATATGGAATCAATGGCACCACGCTTGCATGTGTCGCGTTGTCCCCAACATACATCAGGTTGAGTGTGACCATTGCTGTATCGCCCACGCCGATGCTTCCTCTATCAAGCCACTGGCTCGCAGTGAGCTCTGCCACTGCCAGCCCTGTGCACAAGCCCACTCCCAGCAGAAGCAGGAGCACAAATCCTACTCGCTTCATCACCCTGATCTCTGACGATGCTGAATTTAAACGTACCTCTTATACGAGGGTAATATGAGGTCTACAACAGCTCATTGAGCGGTGAGATGCACCGGAATGCGCCTCGTGATCTGCATCCTGGGGATCAGCACCGCTCGACCTGGCGCTCCATGATGGACAGTTGGACCAGACAGCTGGCCTTGTGCTACAGCCAGTACCTCCTGATGGGCTCGAGCCGGTCGCTGAGCTCGTAGACCACTGGCCTTCCCCTGGGAACCACCAGACCTTCTGTCGGGATTCCCTCTAAGTAGTTCATGAAAGCGCGGATGACATTCGCGTGCGTCGTCACTATGACCCTTCTCCCAGAGAGGATCTCAGGAGCTATCTCGCAAGTCCAGAGGATCAGAAGACGCTCCTGGACATCCCTTATCGATTCTCCTGCTGGGGGATTATCCAGATCTCTGTACCTTCTGTCAAACCGCGGATGTCTGGGATCGTCCTCTGGCAGAGCTGGCGGCCGGATATCAAAGCTGTGCCTGTACCGCTTCAGCTCATCGGGAACATCTTCTATGACCTGACCCTCGAGCTCACCGTAGTGCCGCTCATTCAGCATCCAGGATTTCCTGACGGGTATCCAGAGCAGATCCATCTCATCCAGTACCGCGCAGAGCGTCTTTATTGCGCGCCTGAGCATCGAGACGAAGGCGATGTCGAAGGTGTATCCCTCCCTTCGCAGGATCCTGCCCGCATTCCTCGCCTCCATCACTCCCTGCGCCGTGAGATCCGGATCCGACCAGCCGGTGAACCTCCTCTCAGCATTGTAGCTGCTCTGGCCGTGCCTGAGCAGGACCAGTTTGTACATGCGATCAACCACAGGCAAAGATTGTTATATAAAGATGTCAGAGAGGGATACATGAACGGCCGGCTGTTCTATGCTCCTCTGACACTTCTCTTCATGGCTGTTCTGGCGCTGCTCGTATTCCTGGTCGTATCCCTCCTGTTCGTCGGCGCGCTTCAGACAGCCTTTATACGCTTGGGGTTCTCATGGCATGATGCGCTTCTTCTGCTCCTCGCCTCACTGATCGGAAGCAGCATCAACATTCCCTTTAGAGAGATAAGATCAGAGATACCCGTGACGAGGACAGCATATATCAGGGTCTTCGGGGTGAACTACAGGATCCCAATCTATGAGACCGTTTACAACAGCACCACAGTGGCTCTGAATGTGGGTGGCGCGATGATCCCCATCCTTGTATCTGCGTATCTGCTTCTGGTGTTTTCTCACGCGCTGGCCTATGCAGCAGCTGCCACTGCTATTGTGACGCTTGCTGTGCACAGGATCGCCAGACCTGTCCCCGGCCTGGGCATAGTGACGCCTGCCCTTCTCCCGCCGCTCATAGCAGCACTCTCATCACTGGCTGTGATCATGATCGCAGGAGGACCCAGAGAGCTTGAGTTCGTCACAGCATACGTCAGCGGGACGCTGGGAACGCTCATCGGCGCCGATATCCTCAACCTCAACAGGATTCAGCGCCTCGGCGCTCCGGTGGTCTCGATCGGCGGCGCTGGGACATTCGATGGCGTGTTTCTCACAGGCATCATCGCTGTGCTGCTCGTCTAGCTGATATCTCTTCAAAATCCCTCAGGAGAGACGCGAACCTGCGCACGGTCTTTCTGAGGGATCTGAACCCCTCCTCGTCCTTCTGCACGTCCTCGAGAGTATCCCTCGACCAGAATGTGGCGCCGAGGTTCGCCCCGAATGATCCCCCGCCCACGGGAATTACACCGTTCAGGATGTAGAATGTGATGATCTGGTATATCGCCGCCTCCTGGCCGCCTATTCTGTCACCGCCCACTGCTATCGCCATGCCAACCTTTCCCCTGAAGAAGTCGAAGTCAGCTGCAACCAGCGCCCTGCATCTGTCCATGACCGCCTTTGTCTGGGCGCTAACGCCGCCGTTGTACACCGGGGTTGCGAATATCAGTCCCCTCGCATTTTTGAGAAGAGGATACAGCTCGTACATGTCGTCCTTTATCGCGCATGTCTTGTTTTTGAGACAGTAGTCGCAGTGCCTGCAGAACCCGATGTTCTTCCCTCTAACAGAGAACAGCTCTGTCTCGAATCCGCTCTCCCTGAGCATCTCCAGCGCCCTGGAGAGGACATGCTCCGTGGCCCTGTTGCGCGGGCTGCCTGATATTCCGAGAATCATGGATTTTACAGAGTACCGCATTGTACTTCAAACTGTGGGGCGACAGAGAGCATGTGCGATGGCGGATCACGTGCCATGGTACAGATCACCGGACGATCCCCTGTGAACCGGAAGATCGCTGGCGTAAATGCATCGTGAATCCTGTGCGGTCGCACCGTCGATCTCATCGGCACAGGTGCGCAGCGAGATACCTGCTCAACCAAAAAGATCATATCCATCCTCGACTACTATTGATATTCTGTTAACGCTGTTGTATTCCAGTTTACAAGAGGCGATCTGTTTCGATGCCGAGTGGTCGATATACCAGGATCGAGATAACGCCTGAGGCTTACATGGGGCTTGAGGCGGAGGCCATACTCCAGCGAAAGACCCTCAAGAGGCTGGCCTCTGAGTTGATTCTTCAGGGTATCTCTCCGAAGGCTCTGAGATTTGTCCATGATGAGTCGGATACAGCAGGCAATCCCATGACCAAGGGCAGCATCTCGAGAAGAACGCGGCTTTCAGATGATAAAGAGGCTCTGGAGAAGATAAAGCAGCTCTGGAAACTTGATCCAAGACCATCTGTAAAGGAGATCGCGAGCCTGGTGGGGTACTCGCAGACGGCAGTCAAAAATCAGATAAGGAGGATGCAGAACAGCGGAGAGCTCGCGCCATAATCTTCGCCTAGAGAATATACGACATCCCGATGTGTTCACCATTTTATTTGACCAAGGGGCATCCATACCAGGTATGGGGAGATCGATCTCTTTTGTGAGTGCTGGAGCTGGGAATAACTCGCTCATTCATACAGGGCGGCATGGGGCTCTGGATCGGGAGAGAACGTGTAACATGTTGGTGCATGCGCGTTCAGCCGGTGTATGGTAATCGGAGCTATCGCGCCAGGTCGTGTGCTTGAATCACTGAATGGAACTTTAGGAATCAGCACTCACTAGCACATCAGATCACAAATTCTGCGATGTCACCTGCTGCTGGTTTCAATGATCTAATTACACGACCTCGCGCCATAGCTCACACGAGATTTCGGTTGAATTCGATACGATCAGACGATCCCAGCGCAGGTATTGATAATGGGGAACGCTTCAGGAACACTCTCCTTTAGTTCGCTTTAAGCCGACCGAGATCATCCAGAGGCCCGCAAGCACAGCGATGCCAAAGAATCCGATGGCAACCATCTCCCAGCCCTGTGGCACATTCGAGAGAAGCACAACGCCCACAGTCACGGATCCGAGACCTATGCTCACAGAGCCCATGCGGTTGTTTATGACGCTTATCAGTATGCCAGCCCCGATCAGAGCTGCCGCGATATCCAGGAGCAAAGGAGGAAGCATGCACACCATATGGTATGCATACTACTTATAGGTTGCAGTTGCAAGGAATCCTGAGAGACAGTGCGCCAGATGTGGGTTGTTCGATTGAATCACAGAACAGCCATTCAGGAATCTGCTCCACTGGTTTGCCTCCTGTGAGGTCAAACACTGCTTATCTCAACAGCACGATCGTCCGATCCCGGCTCACGTGGTTCTGTAATACTACAATCAAAATCTTTATTACCAAGTAAGATGACGTAGCATTGGCATGCGACTTGACCTCCTTTACCTGATGTCTCAGGTTTTCCCGATATGCTGGATAAAGGCTCGAGCGATGCCATCTGGCGCTTGCATTGGGGCAGGCGCCTCCTCTCCTAATACCCATAGCACAGGCGTCTGGCATGGGATAAATGAGGCGATGAAGAGCACTTCGATTATAGTTATCCGCATAAGCTCTGTATAACCTACTGCTCCGAGAAACCGCTGTATCCATGATTTAGCATAGCTCAGGTCGATGTCACCATCCCGCACATCGTGACGCAGACTCAAAGTCGATATGGTAGTTCGCTATCGCATTGAGAAAAACAAGCAGCGCCTTTACGCGGTCATCCTTCTCATCGCGCAGCCTTACCGGCATCTCCTCTGCATTCTGTATCTCTAACGCCTTTCATATGACCAGTCCATTCAGGATACTAGATGATTCCTATTAACCTCCTGTTAAATGATCTTGGCATGTCTCTGCATGCTTTTATCAAAGAAGTTTTATACCAAAATACTGGGTTTTTTAGGAATCCTCACTAGTATTATATTAAGTTTAGAGTAATTCTACCATATCCACATGTATGTCAAGCAGCATCAATCGCTCACGAACTTGTCTTTCGAAGCGCTGCACTGAGGGCACTTCCAGTCTGCTGGCAGCTCATCGAATGGCGTCCCTGGATGGATACCCCGGCTCGGATCTCCGACCGCTGGATCGTACTCATAGCCGCAGACCGTGCATCTGTATTTCGGAGATGATGCGCCTACGCCCACAAGCGTCAGCGCGCCGCCACTCTCCGTGACCTGTCCTGTTGTGTACCGGGATTGCTCAGATACAGCAGCGATGATGGTCTCCGCGAACTCCTCTGACGAACCGGGATCTCTGCCTGTTATTATCGATCCGTCTCTAACAACAGGCGCATCTGTGTAGTTCACGTTCTTCTGGATCAGATATGTGCTGTCCGCACAGGTCGCGTTCCTGTTTGTCAGCAACCCTGCGCTCGCCAGTATGTTCGGAGCCAGACAGATCGCGGCCACGATCATCCCCCTGTCGTATGCGCTCCTCGCAAGGTTCACGTAATCGCTGTCCTGATGCAGCTTCAGCTCCTCAATGCCGATCCCCCCAACGAACACCACAGCTCTGTACTTTGAGATATTCACGCTTCTCACATCGACATCTACGGACACGCTCTCACCGCCCATGGAGGTGGCGGTGGTGACTCCCTTCGAGGCCACATCCACATCCAGACCGCTCCTCTCGAAGGCCTCCCTCGGGATGTTCAGCTCCCTCTCCTGGTAGTTTTTAGGGGCCACAACCATCAGGACGCTGCCGCTGAGATTTCTGGAGAACCCAGTTGCATTGCTCGGTATTTGCGAGCTAAACAGCGGAGATATGTGGTCAGTCTGAGCAGGGCCAGTCTCTTCACTGCTCTCTTCACCGGCGTATTCGGTCTCATCTTCTGTAAAATCTTCGCATGGAACGAGCACGAAGTTTCCGGCGAAGGTGAGCATACCGAGAGTGTAGCATGTTGGGCAGTACCAGTCCGGATTGTTCGGGTCCAGGCTCATTATGCTTCCCAGAGTCGTCTGATAATACTGAGATCCGGCCGGCACGCTGATTTCGAGCGAATAAACATCACCACATACAGGGCACATCCAGCATGATGTCGTGCTGGAAATCTGTCCGGATGCAGATACGATGAGAGCTGCCATGAAGGCCATACAGAGAAGAACGTGTCTCATGTGAGATCCTCCTGAGGGAGCAGCGGGATCCAAATCAGCGAAAGTTCGAACGGATTCGATCCTGTCTCCGCGCACGCCCTGTGCCAGGCGGTTCAGAGCCGCAGCCACTTCTGCACTGCAATACATGTGATGCAACTTCCTGGAGTAACAGGGCTTATGAGTTCTTTAAAGATCAAGCTACATATACTTTTTTGGATTTTGTATCTTGCTCGGGCGGTTGTGAGGTAACCGCAGAGAAACGTGCCGAAAAGGTGCGAATCATGTGGTTGAACTCTCGGGAGGCGAGGATGAATATCCTCCCAGTCAAACAGACCCTGCCTATCGGTTGCCAATCCGCTGAGCTCAAGGACGAGCCGGTGTTAGCTGTTGGGTAAGCAGGCCATTATGAAAAAAAAGCCCCATGATTCAAAGGATCCGTCACAGCAGCCTGGAGCGCCTCTAAGCAGCTCTTTTTCTCATGATGCTCTCCGCGCTCCTGAGATCCTCTGGTGTGTTGACGTTGAAGAAGCTCAGGAGATCTGGATCCACGCCCCTGAACATTTCAGCATCCACAAATCTGATATCGAGCCCTGATAGTGCGGCTGATATCCTGCCCTCTCCCCTTGTGATTGCGTCTCTGCAGGCCTCCTCGAACCGCCCCGCAAGGTAAACTGCATGCAGCCTCTCAGGAAGTGCATTCAGGAGAGGAACTGCGCCGTCACGTCCTTCAGCGAGCGAGAAGAGGCCGTCTATTATATCAGGATTTAGAAAGGGCATATCGCAGCCTGCTGCGAACGCGTATCGCCCCCGTACAGCATCCATTCCGGCCTGGAGGCCTGCGAGCGGCCCCACGCCATGCGTACGATCGATCGTCACCCTGCACCGGGAAATCACGCCCTCAAGCCGCCTCGCCTGTGCGTCATCTCTCAAGACGACAACAACCTCATCGACCGCATCGAATATTCTCTCAATCACATGCCATATCAGGGGCCTGCCGCAGAGCATGACGGATGCCTTCTCTGCGCCCATCCGTCTGCCCTCTCCGCCTGCAAGTATAACAGCAGACCTCATGACCTCCAGCCCATCTTCTCGCAGTCTCTCGAGAATGTCTGCATGAGAATGGATGCAGGGTCTTTATGAGACGCCGTCACCCTCAGAATCGTGTGCTCCCTGCTCATGGTCGCGGTTCCCGCGCTGACCTCCTTCATCACTCCTGCGATCGCATCAGCACTGATCTTCCCAAGACTCTGGAGCGCCCTTCCAGCGGCATCTCTTGTGTGCCTGTTTCCGAGGATGATGAGCGAGACGCCGCCTCTTCCGGAGATCCTGGCGTTACCGTCGATCACATCCACGATGAGATACGCTCCTGATGTCACATACACCCTTCTGCGCTTGCTGCTGGACACGGAGACCTCAGTCACCTCGCCAACAAGCACATCCCCATCACGCCAGACCTTCTCCCTGCCATCGGAGATGTATATCGTCGCAGAGAGCTCCTCAGCTCTCCTGAGCAGATCCTCATCGTCATGTATCTTTCCAGAGTACAGCTCCTCCTCAAGCGTCCTGCAATCACCGGCGAACGCTATGCTCCTCCTGTCGCCTGCGATCACAGCCTCCCTGCCGGAGAACGCGATGACCAGGCTCATGATCTCCGCCTCTCGAGCGAGAGCTCTGCAGCCATAACAGTCTGACTCATGAGCATCGCGACGGTGAGCGGTCCAACGCCTCCTGGCACCGGTGTTATGCCAGCAGCCTTCTCCTTGACGGCATCGAAATCGACGTCTCCCACCGTCTTGCCGTCCACCTTATTTATACCCACATCGAAGACGTATGCTCCATCCCTGACCATATCCGCCTTTATGAGCCTGGGGACGCCTGCAGCTACGACGAGTATCTCAGCGTCTCTGGTGTGTTCTTTCAGATCCTTCGTGTAGACGTGACAGACCTGGACTGTGGCATTTCTGTTCAGCAGCATGGCTGCGAGCGGCTTCCCCACCACATTGCTGTGACCCACGATAACAGCCTCTGCGCCCTCGATCCTCACTCCCAGACGCTCGAGCGCGTAGATTATCCCCTTTGGGGTGCATGGAACAAGACGCTCCGCGCCGAGAAGGAGAGCGCCCATGTTCTCCGGATGGAATCCATCCGCATCCTTCTCCGGATCTATCGCCATCATGGCCTTCCTCGGGTCGAGGTGTCCGGGCAGCGGCAGCTGGAGGAGTATAGCATGCACATCCTCTTTCCTGTTCAGCTCCCGGATCGTCTTTATGAGGGTGACCTCGTCTGTATCTACCGGAAGCACCACGTTCTCCGATCTTATGCCAACACGCCCGCATGCAGCGTGCTTAATTCTGAGGTACATCTGAGATGCAGGGTTATCCCCTACCAGTATCGTGGCCAGGCCCGGATTGAGGCCGAGCCTCTCGACCCTTTCCCTCACCTCTGACTCGATCTCTGACGCGAGCGCCTTTCCATCTATTATCAAGAGATCACCCCATCATCCGAGCTCAGGATAAAGCGGGAACCTCTCGCAGAGAGCCCTGACCCTGGAGCGGACCGAGTCTATGGTGGCAGGGTTTCTTATGTCCCGGATGACCTCTGTTATTAGGTCCGCTATCTCCCTCATCTCGTTCTCCTTCATGCCTCTGGTCGTGACCGCAGGCGTGCCGATCCTGATCCCGCTTGTCACGAACGGAGTCCTCGGATCGAAGGGTATCATGTTCTTGTTCAGAGCGATGCCAGCGCTCTCCAGGGCCTCGTCTGCCTCCTTTCCGGTTATGTTCTCCTTCAGAAGCTTGACGAGCATGAGGTGGTTGTCTGTGCCGCCGGACACGAGATCGAAGCCGTTCTCGATGAGCCTGCCCGCAAGAGCCGCCGCGTTTCTCACTATCTGCTCCTGATACCTCTTGAATTCGGGGGTCATCGCCTCCCTGAATGCGACGGCCTTCGCAGCTATCGTGTGCATCATCGGTCCGCCCTGTATTCCCGGAAAAACCGCCCTGTCTATCGCCTGGGCCAGCTCCTCCCTGCACATTATCACGCCGCCCCTCGGCCCGCGGAGGGTCTTGTGTGTTGTGGTCGTCACGATATCCGCATATGGAATCGGGCTCGGATGGACGCCAGCAGCGACCAGACCCGCGATGTGGGCTATGTCCGCCATCAGCAGCGCTCCGACCTCATCGGCGATCTCACGCATGGCCCTGAAATCTATGATCCTCGGATACGCAGAGGCGCCGCACACTATCATCCTGGGTTTGCATTCCCTGGCTATCTCCAGGATCTCGCTGTAGTCAAGCATCTCCGTCTTCCTGCTGACTCCGTAGGGAACCACACGGTAGAGCTTTCCCGAGAAGTTGACAGGGGATCCGTGAGAAAGGTGACCACCATGATCCAGGTTCATGCCCATTATGGTGTCCCCGGGCCTGAGTGTGGCGAAGTACGCGGCCATGTTCGCCTGCGAGCCGCTGTGCGGCTGTACATTGACGTGCTCAGCTCCGAAGAGCTTCCTGCACCTCTCCCTTGCGAGGTTCTCGGCCTCGTCCATGAATGCGCAGCCGCGGTAGTACCTCTTTCCCGGATAGCCCTCAGCGTACTTATTGGTCATCACGCAGCCCTGTGCCTCCATCACCGCAGGGCTTGTGAAGTTCTCCGCAGCGACAAGAACCAGGGTGCTTCTCTGCCGCTCCAGCTCCTTGCGTATTACCGCTGATATCTCCGGGTCGACATGATCTAAGAGGCTCAAATCGAATCACCATTATGGTTTTGATGGCCAAATACGCTATGCAGATATAAGTCTATCTAGTCTCCGGTCACAAATGGTGGTTGGGTTGAAGAATTCATGCATTACATCTGAGACTAAAGAGTGTGGCTCATATCGGCAGAGTATCACGCGTCTGATACGAGCGGTCAAATGACACAGATTCGCCAGGCGTCACGTTTCCTAGACGATACGGCTCAGTGCAGAACCGGAGCTTAGAACCGCTCCACTTACCGGATCACGAGCTCTTTCCCGAAGGAGGTCAGGTTCTCGCAGCCGTTTGCCCTGACAACAACAAGATCCTCCAGCCTGACGCCGCCGGTATCCGGGTAGTAAAGCCCGGGCTCAACGGTGACGGCATTGCCTGATCTGAGAACCCCTCCGTGCTCGCTGAGGGATGGACTCTCATGTATCGACAGCCCGACGCCATGGCCTGTTGAGTGTATGAATCCAGCATCCTCGCGCTCTGTGTATCCGAAATCATCGAATGTCCTGCACACAGCCTCGTGCACATCAGCTCCGCTCACACCATCCTTTATGCACCTCAGCCCAGCCTCCTGAGCTGCTCTCACCGCCTGATACATCTCCACGATCTCCGCTGACGGCTCGCCGCGGACGACCGTGCGGGTCATGTCCGCGAAGTACCTGCTGATCTTCGATCGCGGGAATATGTCTATGACTATCGGCATATCTGCAGGAAGCGGTCCGCTGCCCCTTGAGTGAGGATTTGAGCTCATGAGACCGCCGCAGACTATGGTGTCCAGGGTCTCGTATCCGAGCTCTGCAAGCCTGAGATCGATGGCGCCCCTCACTCTCTCAGAGGTGAGAGGCGCGCCATCTAAAACAAGAATGCAATCGGATGGTTCCGATTTTTTTATGAGATTTATTGCAACTTCCATTGCGGATTCGCATGCCCTCTGGGCATCTGCGATCGCGGATATCTCCTCTGGCGTTTTGACAGCGCGGATGTGCTCGAACGGTCTCTCCAGGAGAACAATATCGAACCGCTCAGAGAGGCCTCTGTAAATTCCCGCGGGGGCATTTGAAGGCATGCCCAATCGCGAGATCCTGCGCTCCGAGACGAACTCCTCGAGGACCTTCATGTATGCTTTCTCGACACTCCCGAGCTCCTCGATCTTTGACTTCAGGGAGTAATCGCCTGTCGTCTCCACCACATCCGCCTTTGATTCTGCTGAGGCCCTCGATCTCTCCATGCTGGATACTAGCAGATGAATCATGTCTGTGATCAGCACAGCGAACCTGTCGCTGGAAAGAAACCTCGATGCATAGTAGATATCGGCATCGCAGATGCTGTCTCCCACGAGAAGCAGCCCGTCAACCCCAAGAGCTCTGACAGCACCGACGATGGCATCTCTAGACATGTATTGCAGTTACGATGTTCTTCACAAACCCGAAAACATCCCCTGACTGCTCGACGCCCGTGCCGGTGACTATCAGATCCGCGCCCGCAGCCACGAGCTTCCTGGCGCTCTCCGCGTCGCGTATCCCGCCGCCAACAACAAGAATTGCATCGCCTATCGCATCCCTGACCGCAGAGACCATGTTCGCGGGCACGGGCGAATCTGCGCCAGAGCCTGCCTCTAAGTATATTAACCGCATCCCGAGGTACCGCCCCGCGAGGGCATACGCAGCCGCGATCTCAGGCTTTCTGCGCGGAACGAGCTTGGCATCACCGACCCATCCGACCGTACCCCCGGGCTCCACCACTATGTATCCCATGGGTATCGCCTCGAGTCCGTATCTGGAGACGATCGGTGCGCCGAGCGCCTGGTTCTCTATAAGATAATTCGTGGACCTCGAGTTCAGAAGGCTCATGAAGAAGACAGCGTCAGCGGTATCGCAAAGGCCTGCGGCACTGCTCGGAAAGAGTATCACCGGCAGATCCACAGATCTTTTTATGGCGCGCACAGTGCTGTCGAGAACGGAGCCTGTGGCAC
Source organism: Methanothrix sp. (assembly GCF_030055635.1). NCBI lineage: Archaea > Methanobacteriati > Methanobacteriota > Methanomicrobia > Methanotrichales > Methanotrichaceae > Methanothrix > Methanothrix sp. The sequence continues at coordinate 50,743 of NZ_JASFYM010000005.1, forward strand.
CGACAGATCCGCCGACCATAACAGCTGCTGTGCCAGCATCCGCTGCAGATCTCGCCATCTGCGCAGCACGCTCCGGATCCTGCGATGCCGGATCTATCAGGGTCAGGTGTGCAGAGCCATGCGACTCCACCGCATCCCAGAGCTCCGACTCCACAGGACCTATCTCGACCCGCTTTCTGAGCATAGACCCGTTTATCCTCTGCTCTCCTTGGACTTCATCCTGAGGCCCTTGTACCTGCATTTACGACAGCGTGTCGCCCTGACCGGGTTGCGCGCGTTGCAGCGCATGCATATCTTGACGTTCAGAACTCGATTTTCTGCCTCTGGAAATCTGGCCATGATGGTTACTCTCCCCGATGAAGGATATCATTTTGGCGCCGGGGTTGGGATTTTCATGGTGGACTCAGCGTCCGCGCCATTTTGAACCCAAGCGTCCCTGGAAGGGACAACAGGTCTCGAGCCTGCCGCGTATGGACCTCTGCCGCTGGAGCACGGCCCAGAGCTTGTCCGCTCTGCCACCCCGGCACGACTTCAAGCTGAGAGATCTGATGGTTTATATCTGTTGCCCCAGTGCATCACTCAGGAGCAGGAGGTCTCAGCTCCAAATTGAAGAAGGCGCTTCAGCAGCACCCACAGTGATGCCCCTCAATGCGCATCCATGTGAATTAGCGGATTGGTGATAATGGCGAAAAATGAAAGCTTCACCGATACCGAAAATCCGGATCAATCCGGCTTTCCGGTAATTCGCGGAGATGAGCCGACCCTCAATACCGTACACATCCATGGAATTTATGGGGGACCGGGACAGCGGGACTCAGAGCGGAATACGGATGAAATGCATCACCTACCGCCTGATAATCCTCCTCAGCCCATCTCTCCTCAGCATCACGTAAAGCGCCGCAGCGATCACAGGCACCAGCAGCATAATCGAAACATTCGGGAGATGGCGCACCCGGACCACAGTCGCCAGCTCTGTGCTGATCTCTGTGAATCCAGATGTGTAGTTCACCCTGCACACCACAGGCTGCTCTACATCCAGTCTGGGGATCTCAATCCTCTTCGATCTCCCGGGAGGTATTTCGCCGAGCTCGATTCCGGATCTCCTCAGAACCAGAGGGGATTCGATTCGCGCACTCACATTCTTCGCTGTCCTGTCGCCCAGATTTCGGATCTCCAGAGAGGATTCGCTTGGGAACATGGAGAGAACCGGACCTGATACGACCTTCGCCTCAACAGGGAAAACATCTGTGGAGTTCTCGTAAAGGAAATACACCTCCGGAGACGCCCCTCCGGACTTCTCAACGCCGGAGAGCCACATGTAGCTCAGCATGATATCCACCGGATAGACGCCGATATCCTCGCTCGCGAGTGCATCAATCTCCACTGTCATCTCAGACCCGGAACGCAGAGAGCCAAGATGCAGCGGCTCGCTCAGAACCCTCAGCCTGTCATCGTGGCTGACCGCCCTCAATACCAGGCATAAAGCATCCGAGCTGTTGAATGTGTAGAGCGTCTCCTCCGTGGCATTCGTCTGAGCATTCCTGATGCTAAGAACCATGCTGCAGATCCTTCCGGCGTCAAGCTCTGAGCTCACGCTCTCCACTGCGAGGTCAGGCCTCGCAAATGCTGTGAGAGATACGAGCAGAACAACCAGAATCAGGATGAATGTTCTCATCAGACACGTCCACTCCCTTTGAAGCTCTGGATCTTGTGGTGATCTAGCGAGCAGGACCGCGGCGTGAGCCCATAAAGCTCTCCATTGCATCCACAATCCTCCGGCTCGCATCTCCGTCTCCGAAAACGTGGGTCTGCGAGCGGGTCGGTACAAATCCCCTTGCATGCCTCACTATGCTCTCCCTGGAGGCTCCGGCGAGGACGTTCCAGCCATCGTCCACGGTCTCCACCCACTCGGTGCGATCTCTGAGCGTAACACATGGCACTCTGAGTATATACGCCTCCTTCTGCACACCACCCGAGTCTGTGAGTATCCTCAGCGCGTTCCTCTCGAGCTGGAGCATATCCAGATATCCCACCGGTTTTATCACCTTTATGCTCTCCCTCAGCGGATCCCAGAGACCGAGATCCCTGAGCCTTCTCTCAGTTCTGGGATGACAGGGAAATACCAGGCAGCTTCCGATGTCCTTGAACGCCCCGATGATCTCCCTGAGCCTCATCTCATCATCGGTGTTCTCCGCACGGTGGAGCGTAGCCAGGATGTACTCCTTGGGCCTGAGTTCCAGCCTCTCAAGAACCGTCGAGCGCTTTGATACGTCCATGCAGAGGTTCATCGCATCAACCATAACATCTCCTGTCAGGTACACGCCATCAACAATCCCCTCACGCCGGAGGTTATCCACAGCAGTCCTTGTGGGGCAGCTAAGGATGTCGGAGCAGTGGTCGACGAGCACGCGGTTGATCTCCTCCGGCATCCTGCGATCGTATGAGCGGAGTCCAGCCTCCACATGAACCAGGGTGATGTGAAGCTTTGCAGCAGCCAGCGCTCCAGCAAGCGTTGTGTTCGTATCCCCAAAGACCACAACCGCATCTGGATCCTCCCTCACTAGAACATCCTCGATGCGGGCCAGCATCTCGCCAGTCTGCCTGCCGTGGCTGCCGGACCCCACTCCAAGATGGTGGTCCGGCTCAGGGATCCCGATCTCGTCGAAGAATATCCTGTCCATCTCGTAGTCGTAGTGCTGGCCTGTGTGAACTATCACCTCATGAAATCTCTCCCTCAGAGCCCTGGAAAGGGGCGCGAGCTTTACAAAATTCGGTCTCGCCCCGACAACAGATGCTACCTTCATTCCTGTACCTCTCACCTCATGAGACCATCCATGCATCTATATCTGTCGATGCACATCCTGCTGGAGATCCTCCACATGCTACCCAAAAGTGTGCATCCTGGCTGTTCTCTCAAAAGCTTTAAGTGGTGTAAGCTCCAAAACAGAGCCTGGGATGCTCTGTGAACGGGAAAAGAACTAGGATCATTAACGATCCATCTGATCTGGTCCCTCTGCTTCAGGTTTTTGGCTCTGAATCTCACAAAAGGGTTTTCGATAAGCTCTGTGATCAGTGGCTCACTGAGAGGGAGCTTGTTGAGATCTTCGGAGACAACGAGAGCGTCAGCCAGTCCATAGAGCTTCTCCGGAAGAGCGGCCTGATAGAGACGAAGTGGAGGGTGCCGGAGCCTGGGAAGAGCCCTGAGAAGGAGTATCACTCGGCATTCTCGAGGGTGCAGGCTAACTTTTTCTCGTCCATGGAGGATCTCAGCGATCTCATCAGGGTAACATTCATGTCTGATGAGGAGCTCAGGGACATAACAGAAAAGCTCAGGGAGAAGGTCCGTTCAGGCGTGACGTCGATATCAACGCTCTCGCGGGATCTCGGAAAGAGTCAGGTGTACCTGAAAGCAGCTGCCAAACGTGCAAAGGGGCTGACGGTGAGAGGTCAGAGGATAGAGCTCTCTGAGGAATGATCCCAGACGCAGGTCTTTCATCTGGAGATGAATTCAGATGCCAAATGTTCTCCAGTCCAGACGGGACAGCTCCAGGTTCCAGATACTTGTGGAGATCGCGGCACATCAGCCGAACGTCAGGCAGAAGGAGGTGGCCGACAAGCTCGGCGTGACACCGCAGGCTGTCTCTGAGTACATAAAGGAGCTCGTCGCAGACGGCCTCGTCGAGACAGACGGCAGGATGCGCTACAGGATAACGAAGAGAGGAGTTGAGTGGCTCCTGGAGAGCGCAGCTGAGCTCAAGCGCTATGCCAGGGTCGTGATGGAGGAGATCATCAACCACGTCTCTGTATGGCCTGCGATCGCGAGGGACGATATCTCAGAGGGGGAGCGTGTGACCCTTGTGATGGAGGATGGTCTCCTGTACGCCACACATTATCGCCCCAATATTGAAGCCAGCGGCATAGCGATCTCCGATGCTTCCAGGGGAGAGGATGTCGGGGTCTCTGATCTGAGAGGTCTAATAAGCCTCGAGGAGGGCAGGATAAAGATCTGCAAGGTTCCAAGGGTTCAGCTTGGCGGAAGCAGGCGTGTCGATCTCAAGACTCTCGCTGGGTTGATCCCAGAGAAGGGTCTTGTGGGGGCGCTGGGGATAGAGGCTCTCATATCCCTGAGAAAGGTCGGAAGGGAGCCGGATGTCTTCTTCGGCTCGAAGGAGGCGGTGGTCGAGGCCGCCTACCATGGAGTCTCCTCAGTAATAGTGAGCGTCGATGAGCAGATCCCGGGGATCCTGAACAGGCTGGAGTCAGAAGGTATTAAGTATGAGCTCGTCGACCTCACCCTGACAGGATGAGCTTGAACGTTCTGGTGCAGGCTGAAAAATCCAGGATTCTTCTGCTGCCAATAAAGGATGACAGGGTTGTCTTCGAGGGGTATCTGCGCATAAAGGATACCCCGAGCGGACCGAGACCATACAAGTTTCTTGTGAAGAAAGATACCGAGAGGTATCTCCCCCCAGACGATTCTGTGAAGCTGCTCCGGAAGGCGAGGGGCATCTTTGTGGTCGATGGAGACGGACCCCTGGAGCAGAGGTTCGTCGAGCTTCTGAATGCATACCAGCTCAAGCACCGCAGGGTCTCTGTATGCCAGCACTGTCTTGGAAGAAGAAGGGTCACGCTTCTCGGAGAGGACTCTGTGAGTTACAGGGGCTCCAGAATATGCTACAGATGCGCGGTCGATGAGATAAACCGGGAGGCTGAGTTCCGGGGGATCGGGAGATCCGGGAGAAGGTATCTTGCGGGAATACTTGCGAGGAGGCGGGACCTGGATGAGGTTATGGATCTTCTCAACCTCCAGAGGATAGACCCGGACCTCACGCGGTTCGATGTCATACCCGCCTCTGAGGAGGTCGCATCTCTGAGCCTTGATGAGATCCAGATCCCCGCAGAGCTCAGGGATCATCTGAAGAGACGGCTCAGCAATCTGCTGCCCGTCCAGGCGATGGCTGTGAGAAGGGGGCTCCTCGAGGGAAGAAGCCTTCTTGTTGTATCGGCGACAGCTACAGGAAAGAGCCTGATCGGGGAGATCGCTGGCATCAGGAACCTGATCGAGGGAAGGGGAAAGCTCCTTTTTCTCGTCCCGCTGGTCGCCCTGGCCAACCAGAAGTTCGAGCAGCTCTCCGGTTATTCTGAGCTGGGGTTCAGGACATCAATAAAGGTGGGCGTGAGCCGCATACGTCTTGGAAGGAATTTCAGCCTGCCGACGGATCTTGACGCAGATATCATCGTCGGAACATATGAGGGCATCGACCAGGTTCTCCGGAGCGGCAGGAGCCTTGGCAGGATAGGGACGGTGGTCATAGACGAGGTCCACATGCTCGAGGATCCCGAGCGCGGCCACAGGCTCGCAGGAATGATCGCAAGGCTCAGGTTCGTCGCTCCCCGGGCGCAGTTCATCTACCTCTCAGCGACCGTCGGAAATCCGGCAGCTCTCGCAAAGAGGCTCGGCGCGGAGCTGGTCGAGTACGAGATAAGGCCCGTGCCCATAGAGAGGCACCTGATCTTCACGTCGCCAGTGGATAAGCTGCATCTGATAAGAAAACTTGTGGGCGCCGGGGCGTCTGTGAGGTCTTCAACGGGATACAAAGGGCAGACGATAATATTCACGAACTCCAGGAAGAAGTGCTTCTCGCTCGCACAGTCGATTCCAGGAGCCGTCGCGTATCATGCGGGTCTTCAGTACCATGAGCGGAAGAGGATTGAGGAGCTCTTCGCTCAGGGGAAGATCAATGCGGTCGTCACGACATCTGCGCTGGCAGCAGGTGTGGATTTTCCTGCATCCCAGGTGATATTCGAGACGCTTGCTATGGGCATCGAATGGCTCACCGTCCATGAGTTCAACCAGATGCTGGGCAGGGCAGGCAGGCCCGGGTACCATGACAGGGGTCTCGTGTACATACTCGCAGAGCCCGGGAGGCATTACAGCGGAACCGAGAGCGAGGATGAGGTCGCCCTGAGGCTTCTCAGCAGCTCTGTTGAGGACGTCTCCCCAAATTACGAGGAGCAGCAGCAGCTCGAGGAGGTTCTCGCAAACACAGCTGTCGCCAGGTCCATGGACGAGCTGAGGGAGCTGCACAGGCTCACGATCGGTCTCGACGATCTCTATAGATCCCTAGATCTCCTTCGCGAGAGGGATCTCGTGAGGGGCATATCCCCAACAAGGCTCGGCAGGGTGGTGGCAGCGCACTTCCTGAGCCCGGAGCAGGCGGATCTTGTTGTAAAAGGCATGGAAGCAGGAAAATCCCCTCTGGAGATCTCTGTCGATCTCGAGCAGTTCGATGCCCTCTTCCTTAGGGCGGCAGACCAGATATCATTCAGGATAAGAATGCCTGTGGCCCAGAGGGTCTTCCAGGGATCGTTCTTCGATCTGATCTCCAGCCCGGATCTCCTCAGGCTCGACCGGAGCATACAGGAGGAGTGCCTCAGGTTCGCGAGGGATTTCATGCGATGCAACTGCAGGGAGGCGCCGTACTGCGGATGTGTGGAGCGGGCAGTCTCGATGAGGATTCTGGAGATGAGATCTGAAGGAAAGGATCCGAAGGAGATCCTGGACGCCTTAAGCGACGATTACGGGATCTACGGATACGAGGGGGATCTGATAAACTACCTGGACCAGATCGTCAGGTACCTGGAGGCCATAGAGTCGATGGCCAGAGTCCTGGGGAGATCGGAGATTGCAGAGGAGGCTGCCAGATCGAAGAGGCGAATCGAGGAGGGGAGTGCGGAAGGGTGAGAGAGAAGAAACGGCAACCATGGCCTTCAGAAAAGCGGGCAGAGCTACATAGTGAATGAAGGTAAAAAATGGTGGGGCGGTGCCCCGCAGCCTGAATCTCCTTACGACAGACCGGCGCCCATGCCTATTCCTGGCGGTATTATGCTGGCAGGCGATGAGAAGATCTCCTCCTTCTTCTCGGTCACATCGAAGAACTTCCTCGTGCTCAGCTGTGTCGGCTTTGTTGCTGTGGTCTGCTCCGTCTCTGTCACATTCGTCTGAGCAGCCGGCGCAGGCGGTGCAGCCTCAGCGATGACCGCAGGCGTGTATACAGATGTGTCCGGATTTATCCACATCGCCGTGAACTTTCCGTTATCTACAGGACCCGTCGGGCTGTACACGCTGTAGGTGCCTGTAATGGTATCCTCTGAATAGCTGCCCTTCAGCACGATGGGCACCAGAGTCCTGCCCTTCAGCGCTGTCATAACAAGATCCACGCTGCTGCCGTTCACGGTTCCAACAACAACGCCGTTCCACGGCTCAGCGCCCTCGTACTTTGCAGAGCCGAAGAGCTCAGACCCGCTCTGGTTCAGCGCCATTGTTATCTGCTCCCCGCTGCTCAGGCTCAGGGACCAGATGTACTGGAGGCTCAGCGGAGCCGCCTCAGCAGTCACATTCGATGTCGCATTCGCATCCAGTGTCACATTATCCATGCTCATGGTGGCATTCCCCGCCTCCACGGCCTGATCCTCGCACATCCCAGCACCGATGATGAGCGCGAACAGCACGCCTATTGATAGAAACCTCATCAGCAAGATACAACCTCCTCGAATTCGTCACTTGCCTATGTCCATGGCAGAGGGATCTGATCGCATAATAAGCTTTTCGTCGTAGATCGGGTAGGGAAAATGACGGAATCATCAGAGTGCTCGTGAGATCGATTCGTCTTTAGTCGAAATTGAGCCTGCCGGGGTATCCCGCCTGTGTCACCGGGGATCTGCAGCGGCTCTGGATGCTCCTGGCGACCTGAGCATGTGTGATCTCATCTACAGCCTGAAGACTGGAGTTTGCGCCCTGCTGCTCTCTATCATGATGCAGAGTGGCTGCTTTATATCCCAGTACCTTCAACAGAAAGTACTGCCACTTTCGTGGCCCGTTAGGGTGCACGCCCCAAAAGTGGTGTCGGAAATGATTGACATGCTCAGAGAAAGAGAGATCAAGAAGGCCGTGAGGGATGGGTACTCACGGATCGCGAAACAGGCATCGTGCTGCTCGAGCTCCTGCTGTGGAACAGGATCCGCAGCGGAGATAAGCAGGAGGATCGGATACACGGATGAGGAGATGCTCGCTGCGCCGCAGGAATCGAACCTGGGCCTCGGATGCGGGAACCCTGTGGCCATAGCCTCCCTGAAGAGGGGCGAATACGTGCTCGATATGGGCTCAGGTGCTGGCTTCGACTGTTTCCTGGCGGCAAGAGCCGTTGGTCCCGAGGGAATGGTCATAGGGGTGGACATGACCAGCGAGATGGTGGAAAGGGCAAGGGAAAACGCGCGGAAGGGCGGATACAGGAACGTGGACTTCAGGCAGGGAGAGCTGGAGAACCTGCCGGTCGCTGATGAATACGTCGATGTCGTCATATCCAACTGCGTGATAAACCTTGTTCCGGATAAGCGCAGAGCCTTCAGGGAGGCCTTCAGGGTCCTGAAGCCGGGAGGCAGGATGGTTGTATCAGATGTTGTGCTTAAAAAAGAGATTCCGGAGACGGTGAGAAGATCCAGGGAGGCCTACATAGGATGCCTCGCAGGCGCGGTGACTGTGGAGGAGTACATCGATGCGATACGATCTGCCGGATTTGAGGATGTATCGATCCTCGGGGAGTCTCCATTCCCGGTCGAGTGCCTGCCTGCTGGCACCAGCAGCGCCGATCTCTCAGAGTCGGTGTGCAGCCTGAAGATATCCGCAAGAAAACCAGTTTGATGCGGCCACGGGATGCGTCGCCACATGGCGGGCGTGCTGGAATGTCTGAGATCGTGAAAAGCACCATCCTGTGGCCGGGCTCATCCAGCGGATGCATCCGCTGCTCTCATTCCTCCTGGACGAACTGCACGCCGACGCGGCGCATCTTGTTCAGGCGCGCGATGTTGAGCAGAAGCGGCGTGAGCCCCTCGACCTGATGCGATACGCTCAGCGGGCCGGCATCAAGCGGCCTCAGATCGCGAATCCTTCTGCACATCTCTGCCACAACATCCTTCGCATCTTTATCATCACCGCATATCGGCACATCGAACCGGAGGATCTTCTCAGCGTCCATGAGAGACTTGGCCGGTATAGTGTGAAACGCAGAGACGACCCTCACGCTCTCCGGCAGTGATCTCTTTACAAGAAACGCTGCACATCCCTCTGGAGGCGGCCTGTACTCGAAGTGGTTCGTGCGTGCCATGGGTACCACAGGCGATATCACGATCTGGTCCGAATAACAATCCCTGAGTTCAGATGTCACCATGCTCAGGCTCTCTGGAGGAACACAGAGAACGACGACGTCTGCATCCCTGATTGCGTTTGCGTTATCTGCTCCATGCATCGCCGTTTCGATTCCCAGAGATCGCATGTATTTGCTGAGCTCTGCCGCGCTCTCCTGGGCCCGCTCCGCCTTTCTGGACCCGATGATCACATCATAATGCGGGGCCCAGCGAACCGCAAACCCATTACCGATATCCCCTGTACCACCAACTAGAGCAACCCTCATGGGCTAGAGGCTGCATATACATGATATTTATTCTTTTCTGAAAAAGAAAGTTGGTATTAATGATGATAGTAGGGTGGCAGGCAAAGGATGATAGTAGCAAAATACAATAGTAGTATAAATATTAGTGCATAATGATTGTTCTCAGAATCCACGACGCCACCGCGTATACTGCCATGCCCAGTGCTATCGACAGCCAGACGCCGAGGCGTTCAAAGGTGAACAGCACGGTCAGGACATAGGCAATCCAGGCAGGCGTGAAAAGCAGAAGGCCTCTCGCATACTCACAGAGATCAGCGCTGCTCCCCTCCATGGATATCAGTATGAATGTGAGGGCTGTGAGCACGGGAAACGTGGCGATGAAGGCTGAGAGCGTCCCGCGGCCTGAGCTGCCGAGATGAACGACGAGCGCTGTGATGGCCCCACCAAGCACGAAGTAGATCAGCAGACGCATGTGACCTCTTTAAGAAGAAGGGATGGCACGAGATGCGAAAGGGAGTAGCAATGAAGGGGGTAATTAAACGCGACCTCGTGCCACATGTACATATGCCTGCAATGCTCTCGAAGCATTACAGTTATCATTATCATATACCTTCTTCCTTATTAACTTTTAGGTTCTCAATTATGGGCTGAAGATCTTCCTGCCAGATTTCGTGTTTTCCGGATTGGATCCGGTCGATTGCCAGGAAAGATCTGGTGCTGGATTCTCAAACATCCCATCAGGCGAGCAGAGAAACCAGATCCCTCAAAGTAGCATCGGTCTTTATACCAACTCCCGTGAAGTGCGTCCTGGAAGCCCTGTAGCCATGCTCCAGCAGATCTGATATGACGGATTCGACCTTCGACGGTGTGATTCTCAGCCTCCTGCAGATCTTATGATGATCGTAGTAAAACGGCACATCAACCTCCTCAGAGCATAGTAATACTAATCTGTGGGCCCTGCTCTCAGGATCGAGTCTGTTCAGAGCTGCTTTTAGGGTATCCTTATTGTGAAGCGGGCCAAGCCAGAGAGGCCCTGCAGTGCAGGTCCTTCCTCCACAGAAGCTGCACGTGCCAGAGGATGTGCAGCCCATTCCCATCCTCAAACTCCAGCCTCCGCAACCGAAGCAGTGCTCGACGTATCCCATGGACTCTAGTGCCTCATCAGCCTCGCGCGCGCCCTTCTTTATTCGCAGATGCAGGCGAACGTAGTGCTCCGTGGCGTATGATAGCAGAGGTATCCCCCGTCTGTCAGCCCTCGCCAGCTCTCTTATCACAGCTCCCATCAGGATCCGCACGCCCATCTCCCTGTGGTACTCTGTGTTCAGAGGGACCGCGAGATACTTCCTGATGCCGCTCCGGAGATGCGCCCCGCAGAGTGGAGCGGTATCCGTGGCCGTTATGAACAGATACGATCTCGCGGAGGATGCTGCAGGAGCCAGAAACTGCGCGGGGGAGCCGAATGGATCGAGATCGATCGCCTCGAACCGTCTCCTGCTCATGATAGCACTGGCGCTCTCGCAGGTCACCTCGCAGTCTGAGATATCATTCAGAGCAAGGTTCTCCCGGATGCGCTGGCATGCTGAAGGGCTGATGTCGTTCATCACAACCCGCTCGACGCCCGCCTCCTTTCTTACCCTGATGCCGCGTATGCCGCTGGCAGAGAACGCATCCAGGTACTCCTTTATTCCGAGCTCTGAGGCCATCGCGACGCAGATATCTCTGTTGGTTCTCATTCTGGGATTGTAGAAGACCCCGTCTGTGTCCACCCTGACCGAGCCCTCCACTGCGATCATTGAGTGGCCTCGCGTTTAGAATATGTCGCCGTGTATGATCGTCAGCCTTCTCTTCAGGTTTGCCACGGTCTCGATCAGCTCCCTTGGGACATCCCTCTTCGTCTTGGGCCGATCCGGAAGGGAGAGCGGGGGTCGCCCTATCATTTTCATTATCGCATCGACCCACCACTTCGGGAGCTCCTCCGGCATCTCCTGTCCCCGCAGGGTCTGGAATGCAAGCGTCCATGCGAGCGGCACAACCTCCAGGTTGTAGCCGCCACCGCCCAGTGCGAGCATCCTCCCATTCGCGTACTCATCTGTGAGCTCCTTTATCCTGCGAACGAGATAGCCGTAGCCTTCAAGCGTGAGATCGAGGCTCGCAAGGGGATCGGCATAGTGCGTATCGACGCCGAGCTGCGCGACAACCGCGTCAGGCCTGAACCATCTGAACAGCGCTGGGATGACGGACTCGAAGGCGTACCTGTAGCACTCATCCTCCGCATTCATCGGCATCGGTATGTTCGCTGAGTAGCCGTATCCTTCACCGCTTCCGATCTCGTCCACGAATCCTGTTCCTGGGAAGAGGTACTTTCCGGACTCATGAATGGATATCGTCAGTACTGACGGATCCTCGTAGAAGATGTACTGCACGCCATCGCCATGATGAGCATCGATATCTATGTATAGAACCCTCTTGAAGCGCTTCCTAAGTGCGCGAATTCCGAGGGCGCAATCGTTGAACACGCAGAATCCAGACGCTCTCGCAGGGAATGCGTGATGGAGACCGCCGGCGAGGTTGAATGCCACACATGGCTCTGAAGCAACACGCTTTGCGGCCTCGATGCTGGCTCCGGCGATCAGCGCGCTGGCGTCGTAAATTCCTGGAAAAATCGGGGTGTCAGGCTCGTCCAGGCCGAGAGCCGGATCCGGCCTCTCATCCTTCACCGCCTGGATGTACCCTGGATCGTGGACCATGAGGAGGTCGCTCTCGCTCGCGTAGTACGGCTCCTGAACTTCTGTATCGTATCCGAGAAAGAACCCGTACTCCTCGATCATCCTGTAGGTGAGCATGATCCGCGCTGGCTGCAGCGGGTGTTCTGGGCCGAAGCTGTAGCCCATGAACATATCTGTATAGTATAGATAGATCATTTATAGCCCTTTTCCACCAGACCTTCGCTCCAGTAGTTATCACATCTGGGGCAATAGTATATAGTTTCAACGATTATCTTCTTCCAGCTCTGGGCATCGAGAGCCCGCCGCAGCTCCTTGGGCAGGCACTCGTTCCCGCACTTCGGGCAGAACGGGACGAACTGGTCGAGAACGCTCTGGTCTTCCTCCAACTCTGCGACCTCCTTCGCGCCGGGAATCCTGAGGTATGCGAAGATCCGCTGGGATATAAGCTATGCGCATATCATGGATCCAATCAGGATACCTGGAGCCCTCGATCTTCTGGATCCAGACATTCGGTAAAGCGCAAAGCGGTCACAAACCTTTTTATATATGGTTTATCCTCTAGACTGAGGATGTCCGAGACCAGCATATACGTAGTCAAGACAACAGCAAATCAGGAGCGAGCAGTCGCGAACCTGGTCGCCCAGATAGCGAGAAAGGACAAGCTGGACATACGGGCGATACTCGTTCCTGATGTGCTGAAGGGCTACGTACTGGTGGAGGCTTCGGCCCCAGAGATAGTGGAGCAGGCTATCCAGGGGGTTCCACATGCGCGCTCTGTGATAAAAGGCGCATCCAGCTTCGCAGAGATAGAGCACTTCCTGACGCCAAAGCCTGCGGTCGTTGGCATAAGTGAGGGCGCCATTGTGGAGCTGATCTCCGGTCCGTTCAAGGGCGAGATGGCAAGGGTGAAGCGGGTCGACTCAGCCAAAGAGGAGATAACCGTGGAGCTCTTCGAGGCCATGGTGCCCATACCCATAACGGTCAGAGGAGATCACGTAAGAGTCCTTAGCAAAGAAGAGGCTCAGAGGTGAACAATATTGGCTAATGTCGTCGAGGCGCTGGTATCAGGTGGCAAGGCAACTGCTGGACCTCCCCTTGGCCCGGCGCTTGGACCTCTCGGTGTCAACGTAGCAGCTGTTGTCGCCAAGATAAACGAGCTGACCAAGGATCTGAACGGCATGCAGGTTCCTGTGAAGATAAAGGTGAAGAGCAGGACCGAGTTCGAGATAGAGGTCGGCACGCCTCCAACATCGGCTCTGATACTGAAGGAGGCCGGGGTCGAGAAGGGAAGCGGTGACAAGAAGAGCTTTGCTGGTAACATATCGATGGATCAGGTTATAAAGATCGCAGAGATAAAGAGAAGGAACCTTCTCTCGAAGAACCTGAAGAGCGCGGTCAGGGAGATCGTCGGTACCTGCGGCTCTTTGGGGATAAAGATAGATGGCATGACCTCAAAAGAGGTGCAGCAGGCGCTTGCATCTGGCAGCTACGATCACCTCTTTGAGGCTAATTCATAGATTGCGATCGTTGGAGCCGTAGAAGACCAAAAGTCGTGGACTACGGATGATCTGAATGAAAGAGAATATCGAAGAGGCGGTTAAAAAGGCGATCTCCGAGGCCCCGCCCAGGGGATTCAAGGAGAGCGTCGATCTTGCCATAAATCTCCATAACATAGATCTGACACAGCCCGGCAACAGGATCGATGCTGAAGTTATACTCCCGCACGGGCGTGGAAGGCCGAACAGAATCGCTGTTTTCGCAGCTGGAGATACTGCGCTCAAGGCGAAGAACGCTGGCGCCGACTACGTGATACCCCCGGAGGAGCTGAAGCTTCTGGGGGAGAACAGGAAGAACGCGAGAAAGCTGGCGGATGAATACGATTTCTTCATAGCCGAGACGCAGTTCATGCCGGTCATCGGCAAGACCCTCGGACCCATTCTAGGCAAAAGAGGAAAGATGCCCACGCCACTCCCGCCCAATGCGGATGTCGCACAGATGGTCACGAGGCTCAAGAACATCGTCAGGATAAGGTCAAGAGACAGGCCGACATTCCACATAGCCGTGGGCAGGAGAGACATGGACGCCAGGCAGCTTGCAGAGAACATAGAGTCTGTAATCACAAAGCTGGAGCAGACCCTGAAGGATGGTCGTCACAACCTGAAGTCAGTATACGTCAAGACGACCATGGGTCCAGCGGTGAGGGTGATCTAGATGTCAGCAGATGTTCGCCACGTAGCTCGCGTGCCTGAATGGAAGCTGAGAGAGGTTGACGAGCTGGTGGAGCGGATAAAGAGCAGCCGTGTCGTGGGCGTCGCAGGTATACGCGAGCTTCCGGCAAGCGAGTTTCAGAGGATTCGCGGCATCCTGAGGCCCCTCTCTGAGGTCAGGGTTGTCAACAACAACATCGCCCGGAGGGCCATACTGAAATCCGATGAGTCAATCAGGCCGCTTGCGGATTACATCGAGGACCAGACTGCTCTGATATTCTCGGATGCGAATCCGTTTGCGCTCAAGAAGATGCTGGACGCAGAGAAGCGCCCGATGCCCATAAAGGCCGGTGCAGTTGCGCCCATGGATATAGTGGTCGAGAGCGGCGAGACATCATTCTCACCAGGACCGATGGTGGGAAAGCTCCAGAGCGCTGGGATCCCGGCCGCAATAAAAGGCGGCAAGGTGGTGATAAACCAGAGGGTTGTGCTCGCGAAGAAGGGCGATGTGATAACGCCCAAGGTGGCAGAGGTCCTCCAGCTCATGGAGATCTATCCGAAGCTTGTGGGCCTGGAGCTCCGGGCTGCTTACAGCGACAGGCTGGTCTTCGCCGCAGAGGATCTGACACTGGATGTGGATGCGGTTCTTAAGGACATATCTGAGGCTGCTGGAAAGGCTCTTGCCTTCGCAGTCGAGGTGGCCTACGTGACGCCCCACACCGTGGCCCCGATCGTTCAGCGTGCAGCATCCAGGGCGAGGTATCTGGTGGCCGAGCGCGGTATACCCGTCCCCGGCATGATGGATCTTGTCATAATGAAGGCACATGCCAATGCTCAGGCGATTGCGAGCTTGATGTCTGCAGGCGAGAGCGCGCCGGAGCAGAAGCAGGTGGAAGAGGTTGTCGAAGAGGTAGAGGAGAAGAAGGAAGAGGAGGACGCGGCCGCAGGGCTGGGTTCTCTGTTTGGTTAGATAAAGGTGAGTTTAATGGAATACATATATGCAGCACTGTTACTACATAGCTCAGGCAAAGAAGTAAGCGATGATGGCATAAAGAAGGTCCTAGAGGCAGCCGGTGTGGCGCCTGATGAGGTGAGGATCAAGGCCCTGGTCTCGGCGCTTGAGGGCGTCGATATCGACAAGATACTCTCCCAGGCGACCGCCATGCCGGTAGCAGCTGCCGCCCCGGCTGCGGCTGCCGCAGAGACCGAGGCCAAGAAGCCTGCAGCCAAGGCAGAGGAAGAGGAGAAGAAGGAAGAGGCCGAGGAGAGCGGCATCGAGGGGCTCGGTGCGCTCTTCGGTTAATCCGGAACCCGCCCTCCACAGGGCGGACCGCTATTTTTCGGTTTTCAGCACGTCTCATTGAATCACCATATCGCTATTCCAAAGTATGCTGCTATGAACTTCAGCGAAACGTACAGGAAGTATATGCCGAATATCAGCTTGAGCGTGTTCGGCCTGAACCTCTTGATGACCGCGGCCCCGATCTGCGCTCCCACGATAGTTCCGGCTGCGAGGATGAGCGCGGTGGTGAGCGCGACAAACCCCTGGACGAGCTTTATGCCGCCTGCCACGACCGCCATCGGTATCATGACCGCCAGCGAGGTTCCCATGGTGATGTACACAGGAGCGCCGAAGAGGTATATCAGCCCTGGGACGAGCGCGTATCCCCCACCCAGCCCCACTATTCCGGTCAGAATGCCGATCGCAAAGCCGAAGACTGCAAAGCCGCTGCTTCCGCCGGGGATTGTACTGCCCTCCTGCTTTGGCTTGGAGCGGCCGATGCCCTCGTAGATCATCCTGATTGCGGGCAGCAGAAACGCCAGACCCAGAATCAGCTGCATTAGATCGATGTGCTCCACCAGAATGGTGAAAAGCCATGAGCCGAAGATCACGCCAAGAATGCCACCGCCTGCAAGCCAGATGGTCGCCCTTCTGTCCAAGTTTTTCCGTATGAGATGTCCATACCCTCCAGAGGTGGCAGTGAAGATAACTGCAAAGATTGTCGTGCCAATCGCGATGGGAGCTGGGTAGCCCATCCAGAAGTGTATAACAGGGAGCATTATGCTGCATCCGCCAGTTCCGATCAACCCTCCGAGGAAGCCAGCCACTAGGCCGACAACAATCAGCAATATGCCCCTCAGAGGAGTCAGCAGCGGCACGCCGCTCAGCCGATCCCCTCCGGAAAGGTAGGACCAGATCGCAAGAGCCGTTATAACAATCAGAAGTACGATTACAGGCCTGTATACCTGCCACAATCTTCCATTCATATCACATCCCTCCTGACAGCACCAGAAATGCTATCAACAGGTGGCACAGAGCCACAATTTTGTGAATCGATTTTTTTCGATTTAAATCTTTGCACTCTTGTGGGTCTAAATTCACACTGTTATCGTTAACATTGTTACTTAAAATCCAACATTACCGACATCTGGAACGAGCAGTTTTTTATTAGATGGAGTACAACAAAGTTAAAATTTTTATTTATAAAAAATAATATGCTTTGATTCTCGAAAGCTTTAAATCGAAAAATATCGATTTGATCTTGGTGGAAGCATGGCATGGCTGGTTGGATATCCAAGAGAGATGATTAGCTGGCATCCCACCATAGATCGCGAAAAGTGCGTGAAGTGCGGGATGTGCATGAACTGCGGGATGAACGTGTATGACTGGACAGAGGATGGACCTGTGGTTGCAAGGCCAAATCAATGTGTCGTTGGCTGCAATACATGTGCAAATCTCTGCATGGGGGAGGCGATATCATTCCCGGACATAAAGCTCCTCAGGGATATCTACAAGCGGGAGCACATCTGGGCAAAGGTGAAGAGACAGCTCGAGGAGGAAGGAAAGTTGAAGCCAAAGTGATGTGGTCGTGTGAGCTAAGCAATGAAGGAGCTGACAGGAATCGAAGTCTTTTGCATAGCACCTCATGAACCCTGCGGGGCTAAATGCTGTTGATCACAATGATACGAATGCGTAGCCAGTGAGATCTGACTGCAAGGCTTGGACATATCTGACTGAACATCGGGGTTCTTACCGCTCCACTCGTAAGGTTGGGTGGTGTGCTCGAATAGCTGAATGATCCTGCTGAAACCGAGAGCCATGGGTGAGATATCCCATGAGTCTGGCCGAAGTGAACGCTGCGGATCTCAATGATACAGTACATTACCTAAGATCGTGCATAAACCGGAAACGTCCCAAAAGATTTATAGCTATTCGCTTGATAAAATCATACAGCTGCAAACTGCGGTCAGATGTCCGTGCCGGATGCATCTGTGGGGAGTTGTCGCTGGGGCTAACAGTCGGTGTTCTCGTATCAAAACCGCCGATCGGAATTTCGGCGTTGAGACCGCAGCACACATCATGCTGCCTGAGGCTGCAATGGCAGCGTGAGCAGCGGTTTGGTTGGGGGATCTCGTATGAGCTGCACAAATGAGATTGATTTTGGGATGCCTCTCCTCGGGGACAGGCTTCCGAGAATGGAGGTTAGGACCACACACGGTCCGATGACTCTGCCGGATGATCTCGCAGGCAAGTGGTTTGTTCTCTTCAGCCATCCTGCCGACTTCACGCCTGTATGCACAACAGAGTTCATAGCGTTCCAGAAGCGCCGGGAGGACTTCAAGAAGCTCAACTGCGAGCTCGTGGGCCTCTCAGTCGATCAGGTCTTCTCACACATGAAGTGGACGGAGTGGATCAGAGAGAAGATGGGGGTTGAGATAAAGTTCCCGATCATAGCGGACACGGGAGAGGTCGCTGATCTGCTCGGCATGATACATCCGGGGAAGGGGTCAAACACTGTGAGGGCTGTGTTCATAATGGACCCGAGCGGGATAATACGGCTGATACTGTACTACCCACAGGAGGTCGGGAGAAACATAGACGAGATCCTCAGGGTCGTTGAGGCTCTCCAGGTTGTGGACAAGAACAAGGTGGCAACGCCGGCGAACTGGCCGAACAACGAGCTCATAGGAGATGAGGTCATCATACCACCACCTGCAGACGAGAAGACTGCGAAGGAAAGGCTCAAGATGTACGACTGCTACGACTGGTGGTTCTGCCACAAGAAGATATCAAGATGAGATACGCCTAGACGCTTACATTCTGGGCGGGGATCGATCAGCAAGGTCATGGCGCGAACGCGTGAAGCATCCTTTTATTTCATGTCGCGTCCGCTGTGGTCCTTGCATCATATCATCCGATCCCACCACAGGCCGGAGATCCGGCGTTGGGTGGTTGTATCTTCGCTTATTTTAACTTAATTGCGGGGAGATTCTCTGGAGGGATCTGGAATCAATCTGGTGCAGGAGCGTTGCGAAATATCCATGCCGGCCGGAGCTCTCGAGGAGAATATGCATCTACACCTCTGATATCAGCCTCTCGTAGCAGCGCTGCGCCTCGTCCAGTATCCTGTCCTCGCCCTCGATCACGCCATCCCTCATGAGCACCCTTCCATTGCATACCGTGCAGCTTACCTCTCCAGGCATGCTGTAGACAAGATGTGAGAGCATCGATGTCTCTGGAGTGAACCATGGCTTCCTGATGTTGATCAAGGCGAGATCTGCGAGCGCTCCCGGCCTGATGCCGATATCAAGGGAGAATGCCCTGTATGCGTTCTCTGTGGCCATCCGCCAGACAGCGTCTGCAGGAAGTATTGCTGAACGTCCCACCGAGCACTTCTGGACCACGGCTGCAACCTTCATCTCCTCGAAGATGTCCAGGTTGTTGTTGCTCGAAGCCCCATCCGTTCCCAGGCAGACATTCACCCCCTGCTCGATGAGTGTCGCGACCGGAGCGATGCCTGATGCGAGCTTGAGGTTGCTTATCGGGCAGTGGGCGACGTTCACACGCCTCTCCGCAAGAATTCTCATGTCCCTTGGAGTCAGCCAAACGCAGTGCGCTGCCACTACATTCTCGCTGAGAAAACCGAGGTTCTCCAGAAACTCCACGGGGGTCATGTGCCGCTGGTTGACAAATGTATCGACCTCCTCCCTGGTCTCCGAGAGGTGGATGTGTACCATGACATCATGCTTCTCCGCGATCTCCTTCGCCCTGAGAAGAGTCTCCTCTGAGCATGTGTAGACGGCATGCGGTCCCACTGCCGGCTTTATCAGATCATCGTCCCTCCATTTTTTTATGAACGGCTCGACATCCCTGAGAAGCTCAGGTCGCATATCGAAGAGCACGCCTGAGAGCACACCCCTGATTCCCATCTCCCTCGTCGCAGCAGCGGTCTCATCCATGAAGTAGTACATGTCGTTGTAGCACGTCACCCCGAACCTTATCAGCTCAAGGCATCCCAGCCTCACCCCCGCTCGGATATCAGATGGCCTCAGCCGGGCCTCGAGCGGCCAGATCTTATCCCGGAGCCATGGGATGAGCTCCATGTCATCGGCATAGCCTCTTAGAAGCGTCATGGCCAGATGCGTGTGGCTGTTCACCAGACCTGGAACTGCGAGCATGTTTCTTGCATCTATGACCTCATCATCATTGGGTCTCAGATCCCTTCCAACCTCGGAGATCCGGTTCCCCTCGATGAGAATGTCGATGTTCTTCAGCAGAGACCCGTTCCGAATGATGGATGCGCTGCGGATTAGCATGGACGGATGTATAAGCGGTAGATATTAATACCCTCTTGCCCGGAAAATGTGATGGGCTGAGGTAGCCAAGTGGCCTACGGCGCTGGTCTTGAGGTTCCGTAAGGAACAGGCTAACCAGTGGTGCATCGCACCGCGTGAGTTCGAATCTCACCCTCAGCGTGTACAAAATTTTACAAACAAAAGATGGTGTTATGCCCTCTGAAAATCAAAATGATAGCTGCATCGCAGCCGATATCATCTCGACCGCCATGAGGATCCTCCGCCTCGGCCCGATATGTGACAGCTGCTTTGGCAGGCAATTCGCCATGCTTGGTACGGGCATGACGAACATAGAGCGCGGGCGCTCCATGAAGACGTTCATGGTGATGATCGCAGACCTACTTGATTCTGAGAGGTCCAGAGAGATGCTGCAAGCGCTGGCCCCCTCCTGCAAACAGGCCAGGCTCAGGCTCGGGGTCGAGGGCGGGGATGAAACCTGCTGGGTCTGTCTCGGGCAGATGAATCCGGAGCGCCTGGAGGATCTGGCAGACAGAGCTGTGAATGCATTCAGAGGAATAGAATTCAGCCGTTTTCTGGTCGGCACGTTCATGAGTGGTCTTCTTGCTGAGAACGAGGAGCTTCTGCTCGCTGATGGTTGCTCCAAACACGCAGAGCCCATGAAGTCGGAGATCAACCGCGAGGTCGGGAAGCTGATAGCACTGAAGACCGGGAAGCAGCCAGATCTCAGCAATCCTGATATCGTCGTCCATCTCCATCTCACAGATGGGCACATAGATATACAGATCCAGCCGCTTTACATCTACGGACGGTACAGGAAGCTCCAGCGCGGATTTCCGCAGACGAGGTGGCCGTGCAGGGTCTGTGGCGGGAAGGGCTGCGAGAGGTGCGGCAACACGGGGCGAATGTACCGGGAGTCTGTGGATGAGCTCATAAGAGGTCCGATTGTGGAGGCGGCAGATGCTGAGGATACCGTATTTCATGGCGCCGGAAGAGAGGACATAGACGCCAGGATGCTCGGCAGCGGCCGGCCATTTGTTGTAGAGGTCGTGCGCCCACGCAAAAGGGATCTGGATCTGAACGCTCTCAGGGATGAGATAAACAGACGGTGCAGCGGCAAGGTCGAGGTCAGTGATCTCATCTTTGTCGATAGGTCCATGGTCGAGACCGTGAAGAATGAGAGGTTCGAGAAGACCTATGAGGCTCTTGTGGAGATCTCCACGCAGGTGGATGAAGAAAAGCTTAAATCCGCCCTCTCCAAATTGGTAGGTTTTGTAGAACAGCGTACGCCAACTCGCGTCTCTCACAGAAGGGCGGATAAGGTCCGCAGGAGGGCGGTGCACAGCGCCGGGCTGGAAGAGCTTAACGGCCGGATGGCGAAAATAACCGTCCGCTGTGACAGCGGCCTCTACGTTAAGGAGCTGATATCAGGGGACGGTGGCAGGACGAGGCCCAGCCTTGCGGAGCTTCTAGGATCAGACGCCAGGGTCGTGGAGCTGGATGTAATAGATGTAGGTGGAGTGTCCGATGCCAAAATCACACGGATTTCGTAAGAACACCAGGGACAAGCTCAAGAAGAGCGTCAGGGAGAGGGGTATCTCTCCTGTGGTCAGGGCGATACAGGATTTCGCCGTTGGTGATAGGGTTCACATAATAATCGATCCCAGCATACACAAGGGAGTACCGCACCCGAAGTTTCATGGCAGAACAGGGACTGTGGTGGGCAGGAGAGGGAGAGCTTACGTGCTGGAGGTCCCGGATCAGAACGCAAAGAAGCTCGTTATAGCATTACCCGAGCACCTTGCTGCTCAGAAGTAGAAGATGATAGTCAAGGACGTTCTGAAAGAGGAACTGCTCACGATAGCAGAGGTAAATGCGCTTCTCAACGAGATCCGGGAGAAAAGGTCTGGCGAGCCCGAGGAGCTTGGGTACGAGCTCAGAAGGGCCATGCGCCATGCAGAGCTCTTCTCCCACGGCACACCTGAGGATAGCAGGCGGCTCGTGGAAGCTCTCCTGGCTCTTGAGAAGGTTACCCCCGAGATAGCTGTGAAGATAGCGGACCTCAGGCCCGTGACCAGGGACGAGCTCAGGGCGATCTACGCGAAGGAGAAGTTCTCGCTGACAGAGGAAGAGCTGGACGCGATTCTCGATATAGTGCGCAGGGGGTAAGTCTCTCTTGCCCGATGCCAGGCCTCCAAAGAGGGAAACAGTAGCCCGGATACTCGACTATCTCCCCTACGGGCACGTCTCGGAGGCCATAACAAGCTACCAGAAGCGGCCGCTTGTTCAGGCAGTGGGCGAGGGAAACTTCGTTCTGATGGAGATGACCCCGAAGGAGGGGGTCGTCCCGACGGTCGGGCAGCGCGTGGACCTGACAGCGCGCGATGTGATCGAGCGCGTGAACAGGAGAATCAGCTACAGCGATCTCACAAACAGCGCCAAGCTCGAGCTCGGGTATGAGATCCAGAAGATAGTGCTCGATAACGAGGAGAGGTTCATCAGGTACTTCAACGAGGCCGGACCCATCACAACAAGGATGCACGGTCTGGAGCTGCTCCCGGGCATAGGTAAGAAGCTGATGTGGGCAATACTCAACGAGCGCAAAAAAGGCCCTTTCAAGAGCTTTAAGGACCTGTCTGAGAGGGTGAAGGGTCTGCACAATCCTGAGAAGCTCATAGCGAAGCGTATCGAGGAGGAGCTCATGGACGACCGGATCAAGTACAGGGTCTTCACAGCAGAGCCGAAGGAGCCGAAGCCTGTCGAGGCCCGCAGAAGGCCGTGAGATACAGGTGGAGTGGCTCAGAGGGGTCGGGATGAAGGCAGGGCAGCATTTTCTTGTGGACAGAGGGATCGCTGAGAGGATAGCCGGTTACGCTGATATATCGCCAGGAGACAGGGTGCTGGAGATAGGCCCGGGCAGGGGGAGCCTGACGGAGTTCCTGGCTGCGAGGGCCGGCAGGGTTTACGCGATAGAGGCGGATCCTGAACTAGCCCGTTACGTTGAGGATATGTTCCCCAATGTCGAGGTGATCCAGGGCGATGCGCTCCGAGTGGATCTGCCGGAGTACAACAAGGTCGTATCGAACCTCCCATACCATATCTCGACAAAGATAACTCTGAGGCTGCTCAGAAATCCCTTCGATCTCATGGTGCTGATGTACCAGAGGGAGTTCGTGGAGAGGATGCTCGCATCCCCCGGAACCAGGGATTACGGCAGGCTGAGCGTGAATGTCTCTTACTACGCGAATGTCGAGATCCTTGAGACCGTCCCAAGGTCCGCGTTCCGGCCCATGCCGCATGTCAGCTCATCTGTTGTTAGACTCAGGCCGAGGGCTGACAGGGAGCAGGTCGACGAATCGATGTTCTCCGCTATAAGCAGGGATCTCTTCACCAAGAGAAGGAAAAAGGTCAAGAACGCGCTGGCATCGATAGGCGTTTCTGATGATGTTATGCTCGATCTCGACCCCGCGATACTTGACGCGAGGCCTGAGGATCTCGGTGTTGATGAGTTCGTCCGGATCGCCAGGGCGGTTTCGGAGCATCAGTCGAGAAACCCGCTGCGCTAAGCGTGAGCTATTGCAAGCTTGATTTTGGCTCATTCGGATGAATTAGCGGAATGGTGAGAATGGCGAAAAAGGAGGCTTCACGGATCCAGAGATCCCAGTTCGATTCAGCTTTCCGGTAATTCGCGGAGATGACCACCGGAGTTAGCGCCCTGCTACACTCGACCTCCTTGGAAAAAGTTATTGTTGTGAATCACCCACAGAAGACCATGTCCAGAGAGAGGGTTCTGATCTTAGGGGCAGCAGGGCGGGACTTCCACAACTTCAACGTGCTCTATCGCTCAGATCCCACGCATCTGGTTGTCGGGTTCACGGCCGCCCAGATACCGAATATCGCATTTCGTGTCTATCCATCAGAATTCACAGGTCCGCTGTATCCTGAGGGCATACCCATATTCCCTGAGAGCAACCTCGAAGGACTGATCGGAGAGCTGGAGGTGGATAGATGCGTTCTCTCGTACAGCGATCTCAGCAACCAGGAGGTCATGGAGATCGCAGCCAGAGTGCTCTCCTGCGGTGCGGATTTCGAGCTTGTGGGCAGGAGAACCATGCTCCGCTCATCAAAACCGGTTGTCGCAGTGTGCGCGGTGAGGACCGGCGCGGGAAAGAGCCAGACCGCACGGTATGTGGTGGATGTGTTGAAATCCGCAGGTCTGAATCCTGTGGTGATCCGGCACCCCATGCCGTACAGGGATTTCCGCGCGGTCCAGAGGTTCTCATCTCCCGGTGATCTTGCTCCCCTTACCATCGAGGAGCGCGAGGAGTACGAACCTCACGTCATGAGGGGCACAGCTGTATATTCTGGAGTGGATTGCGAGAGGGTGCTCGGAGAGGCGGAGAAGGAGGCTGACATCATAGTCTGGGATGGAGGGAACAACGATCTTCCCTTTGTCAGACCCGATCTCTGGATCACCGTGGCGGACGCGATGCGCCCCGGGCATGAGCTCACACACTACCCTGGAAGCATCAACTTCAGATGCGCTGACATAATAGTGATAAACAAAGTGAACACCGCCTCTGAGGATGCTGTTCTGTTCATAGAGAGAAACGCTGCGCAGCTCAATCCCAGGGCAGGGGTCTTCAGAGCCGCCTCCGCCATAAGCGTGGAGGATCCGGATCTCATAAGGGGCAGGAGGGTTCTGGTGATCGAGGACGGCCCAACCCTGACGCACGGAGGCATGCATTCAGGAGCAGGCAGGATCGCAGCGGAGATCTGCGGCGCCTCGGAGATCGTGGATCCGAGGCCGTTTGCTGTTGGAAGCATCCGTGAGGCGCTAGAGAGGTACGGTCACATCAAAGATGCCCTACCAGCGCTGGGCTATTACCTGGAGCAGATGGAGGAGCTCGAGGAGAGCATCAACAGATGTGACTGCGAGACGGTGGTCATCGCCACGCCGGTTGATCTGCGCCGCGTGATACGCATAAACAAACCATCGACTTCTGTGAGGTACGAGCTCGTCGACCCTGAGAACAGACTTGCTGACGCGATACGCAAGCGCCTGAACCGGCTGGGAGCATCTGCGTAAATCGCATTCAGGCTGTACGCGGGTGAACAGCAGCTGTAATAACATGACTCTCCCTGCAGTTGTATCTAGCGCATGAATCAACCTAGTAAGCGATCCAGATGCGCTCAATCGAAAGCATTAAAAGTCTGGCATGAGATAGAGTGGCGGGCGCGCCGATGGTCTAGCGGTTATGACTTGGGCCTTCCAAGCATCCCGAAGAAAGCCTACAACCCGGGTTCGAATCCCGGTCGGCGCATCTCTCTTCTGGGGTCCTTTTTCACTTTCGTTAAATGACGAACGACATTTCGCCATCTTTATATTCTAGTTGCTCGAGTTAACTGGCATGAATTCTGAGGGTGAGTTCTCAAACATCAGGGGCTTGCTGGCCGAAAAGATCGCCGGCGAGATAACGCTTTCCCAGAACCCTGGCGAGACCCTCAGAAAGTGGCGCCGGAACTTCGGGATAAGCCAGACAGAGCTCTCTAACTACCTGGGCATATCACCAAGCGTAATAAGCGACTACGAGAGCGGCAGGCGACGATCACCAGGCATACTGATCGTCAGCAAGATCATCGATGCGCTTCTCAAGATAGACGAGCTGAGAGGATGCAACGTTCTGCGCGCATACGAGAGCATGTTCGGGGATATGGTGGGACTCAGCGCGATATGCTCTGTCTGCGAGTATGCCAGGCCGGTCACGCTTGCGGAGTTCATGGCAGAGATCGATGCGACTCTTATATGCGGAAGCACGGATGTGCAGATCAACGGCTACACGATAATCGATAGCATAAAGGCGATACTGGAGCTTCTGCCCGAGCAGTTCTACAAGATCTATGGCCGGAGCACGGCCAGAGCGCTTATATTCACAGGTGTCACAAGGGGGAGATCGCCGCTGGTCGCGATAAGGGTGTCAAACCTGAAGCCAGGGGCGGTCATCCTCCAGGGCATAGAGGCTGAGCGCGTGGATCCGGTGGCTGTGAAGATCGCAAGGGTGGAGAACATACCCCTTCTTACCACGCTGCTCTCGCCAGAGGAGCTATCCAGCAGCCTGAGCAGGATATGAGAGGGGATCACTTGGGCGTCGGTATAGTCAGCTACGGTGTTTACATTCCGAGGTACAGGATAAAGGTCGATGAGATTGCCAGGGTCTGGGGAGAGGTGGAGGATGTCGCTAGGAGCCTCAACGTCTACGAGAAGGCGGTTCCCGATCTGGATGAGGATACCGCCACCATCGCTGTTGAGGCCGCCAGAAACGCGATATCCAGAGCGAATATCGATCCGCGCAGGATAGGCGCGATATACACAGGCTCTGAGAGCCATCCGTATGCTGTTAAGCCGACCGGCACCATCGTCGGCGAGGCGATCGGCTGTTCTCATTCTCATACAGTTGCTGATATGGAGTTTGCCTGCAAGGCAGGCACAGCGGCTCTGCAGGCATGCATGGGTCTCGTCAGGTCAGGCATGATAGAGCTGGGGCTGGCCATAGGCGCAGACGTGAGCCAGGGCGCACCTGGAGACGCTCTGGAGTACACAGCAGCTGCTGGCGGTGCAGCGTATGTTGTCGGCGCCGGGGATCTCATCGCGGAGATAGAGGGCACCTACTCATTCACCACCGATACTCCGGATTTCTGGCGGAGGGAGGGGATGCCGTATCCGGAGCATGGCGGGAGGTTCACAGGTGAGCCGGCATACTTCAAGCACGTGACATCTGCCGCTAGAGGGCTAATGGAGATGCTGGGGAGAAAGCCGGAGGATTACGATTATGCTGTCTTCCATCAGCCAAACGGGAAGTTCCCCGTGAGGGTCGCGGCGAAGCTCGGATTCACAAAGGAGCAGATCGCCCCAGGGCTTGTGGTTCCGCTCATAGGAAACACCTACTCCGGCTCAACCCTCATAGGCCTGGCGGCGACGCTCGACCAGGCGAAGCCGGGGGAGAGCATCTTCGTCACCAGCTTCGGCTCCGGCGCTGGAAGCGATGCATTCAGCATCGTCGTCACGGATAGGATAAATGATGTCAGAGATCGTGCCCCGAGCGTTAGGGATTACATAGCAATAGCTGAGTACATCGACTACGCGAGATACGCGAAGCACAAGGGGAAGCTCAGACTATGAGGGCTGTATCAATCATCGGGGTCGGATGCACGCGGTTCGGCGAACGCTGGGACAGCTCCCTGCGCGATCTGGTCGTGGAGACAGGCATCGCCGCGATAGAGGACGCTGGAGTTGCAGGCGAGGCCATAGACGCTCTCTATGTTGGAAACATGAGCGGCGGCAGGTTCGTGGAGCAGGAGCACATAGGTGCTCTGATAGCTGACTATGCGGGTCTCTCAAGGCTGCACATCCCATCGACCAGGGTCGAGGCTGCATGCGCATCAGGCGGTCTCGCCCTTCGGGAGGCGTTCCTGGCGGTCGCCAGCGGATACGCGGACATAGTCATAGCAGCCGGCGTTGAGAAGATGACCGATGTCTCCAGCGGCGTTGCTGCTGACGCTCTTGCGGCAGCTGCAGACAGGGAGTGGGAGTGCTTCTTCGGCGCGACGTTTCCAGCGCTGTACGCGATGATCGCGAGGCTTCACATGCGCAGGTACGGCACGACGAGAGAGCAGCTCGCGCAGGTGGCTGTGAAGAACCATCACCACGGCCACATGAATCCGATCGCTCAGTACCATACGGAGATAAAGGTGGAGGATGTGGTGAGCTCCCCGCTGGTCGCAGATCCCCTCAGGGTCCTGGACTGCTCGCCGATAACCGACGGAGCGGCTGCTCTTGTCCTCGCGCCATCAGATATCGCATCCAGGTACTGTGACACGCCCATCAGGATCCTGGCTAGCGCGCAGGCGAGCGACAGCCTCGCGCTCCACGACCGGAGAGACATAACAACGCTGGACGCGACGGTCTACGCAGCTAAGAAGGCATTCGCTCAGGCGCGGTTAACCCCAGAGGATATAGATGTGGCGGAGGTCCATGACTGCTTCACCATAGGGGAGATCCTAGCAATCGAGGATCTCGGGTTCTTCCCGAAGGGCGAGGGCGGAGCTGCGACAGAGGAGGGGAGGACCGCCATTGGAGGGGATGTCGCAGTCAACACCTCTGGTGGGTTGAAGGCATGCGGACATCCGGTGGGCGCCACGGGAATAAAGCAGGCTTACGAGATCGTGCTCCAGCTCAGAGGCGAGGCTGGAAAGCGTCAGGTGGATGATGCTGAGATAGGTCTGACGCACAACGTCGGCGGCTCCGGAGGAACCGCACTGGTGCACATACTCTCGAGGTGAGACCACGACGACAAATGCTCCGAGGTTCTGGAGGTGCATACCCCAGAGGTACAACCTGATAGGAACGCACTGCAAGAGCTGTGGCGAGTATTACTTCCCCCCAAGGACGCTCTGTCCGAACTGCAGGCGAACGGGCCAGATGGAGGAGCACAGGTTCAGGGGTACAGGCACCGTGATCACATACACGACGATATACAGCGCGACAGAGGACTTCGAGAGGCTCACTCCGTACAACCTGGCGATAATCCAGCTCGACGAGGGACCAAAGCTCACAGGACAGGTGGTTTGCTCGCCTGAGGATATGAAAATAGGCATGCGTGTCAGGCCTGTTTTCAGGATACTCGGAAAGGAGGGGGAGAGGGGCATAATATACTACGGCACCAAGTTCGCTCCTGCAGATGATGCTCCCTAAGATAGTGTGATCAGAAATCCCTGCTCTTGGGAAAGAAGTCACTTAAGCAGAATCGCCCTGGCTGGGCGCTTTTGGCATGCTTTATACTACAGGATTAGATACATATTGTAGAAGCCCGTAAAGGTTCTGGTTCAGCTTTCAGGGGGATTCGGCGGTTTTGAGCGAGACGACGTATGATGCAAGCCATATCAAGGTGATGGAGGGGCTTGAGGCGGTCAGGCACAGGCCCTCGATGTACATAGGATCCACGGATGCGCTGGGCCTTCATCACCTTGTCTACGAGGTTGTAGACAACAGCGTGGACGAGGCGATGGCCGGTTACTGCAAGGAGATCTCCGTGGTCATCCATGGGGATGGCTCTGTCTCGGTTAAGGATGATGGTCGTGGCATTCCTGTCGACATTCATCCGCAGTACAACCGGCCCGCCGTGGAGATAGTCATGACTGTGCTCCACGCTGGCGGAAAGTTCGACCACGACACGTATCAGGTCTCCGGCGGGCTGCATGGCGTTGGCGTTTCAGTGGTCAACGCCCTCTCAGAGTGGCTCGAGGTCGAGGTCAGCAGGGATGGAAGGGTATACAGGCAGAGATACGAGCGCGGCAGGCCTGTATCAGATCTTCAGGCTACAGACGTTTCTGAGAAGACCGGAACCACTGTGAGGTTCAAACCGGATCCCGAGATCTTCGAGGTCACCGATTTCAGCTTCGATCTTCTTTCATCGCGCCTCAGGGAGCTCGCATTTCTGAACCGGGGGCTCAGGATCAGCATAACAGATGAGAGATCCGGCAGGAGCAAGACGTTCCAGTACGATGGTGGCATAGTCTCCTTCGTTCAGTACCTGAACAGATCCAAGGAGGTGCTGCATCCGAACCCGATCTACTTCTCCAGGGTGAGGGATGGTGTGTCTGTAGAGGTGGCGATGCAGTACAACACGAGCTACAACGAGTCCGTGTTCACATTCGCGAACAACATCAACACCCGGGAGGGGGGAACGCATCTCTCCGGTTTCAGGGCAGCGCTGACAAAGACTGTAAATGACTTCGCCAGGGAGAAGAAGCTCCTGAAGGGGGACGCAAAGCTCACAGGAGACGACCTGAGGGAGGGGCTGGTCGCGGTGGTAAGCGTCCGGCTTCCCGATCCGCAGTTCGAGGGCCAGACCAAGACCAGGCTGGGGAACAGCGCGGTTCGCGGCATTGTCGAATCCCTCGTCTCTGAGGGCCTGATGGAGTACTTCGAGCTGAACCCGCAGGTGGCCGAGGCGATAGTCGATAAGGCGACAGAGGCGATGCGCGCCCGCGAGGCGGCCAGGAAGGCAAAAGAGCTCACGAGGCGGAAGACCGCGCTGGCATCATCAGGACTCCCGGGAAAGCTCGCAGACTGCGTGGAGAGCGATCCCGCAAAGAGCGAGCTGTACATCGTCGAGGGAGAGTCAGCAGGCGGTTCAGCGAAGCAGGGCCGCAATAGACACTTCCAGGCAGTCCTTCCGCTCAGGGGCAAGATACTGAACGTGGAGCGCGCCAGGCTCGACAAGATGCTCAAGAACGAGGAGATAAGGAACCTCATAACAGCCCTCGGCACCGGAATAGGCGATGATTTCGATATAACAAAGGCCAGGTACCACAAGATCATCATAATGACCGATGCAGACGTTGATGGCTCTCACATACGCACGCTTCTCCTGACATTCTTTTACAGATACATGCAGCCCCTGATAGAGGCAGGTTATGTGTACATCGCCCAGCCGCCGCTGTACCAGGTCAGAAGGGGGAAGAGCGTAAGGTACGCATACTCGGATGAGGAGCTCGCAAAGCTTCTGGAGGAGGGAAAGGCTGTGGTCCAGCGGTACAAGGGCCTGGGCGAGATGAACCCGGAGCAGCTCTGGGAGACTACGATGGATCCGGAGAGGAGAACGCTTCTCAGGGTGACGCTGAAGGATGCTGTCGAGGCCGATGAGATATTCTCCATACTTATGGGGGAGCAGGTGGAGCCCAGAAGGATCTTCATAGAGACGCATGCGAGAGAAGTGAGAAACCTGGACGTGTGATCACATGGCAGAGATAGATGTCGATGTAACAGAGGAGATGAAATCCTCCTACATAGATTACGCAATGAGCGTGATAGTCGGGCGGGCCCTTCCCGATGTCAGGGACGGCCTGAAGCCTGTCCACAGGCGCATCCTCTACGCCATGTACGAGCAGGGTGTCACATTCGATCAGCCCTACAAGAAGTCCGCCCGCATCGTCGGCGATGTGATGGGTAAGTACCACCCGCATGGCGACGCAGCGATCTACGACACCATGGTCAGGATGGCCCAGGACTTCTCGATGCGATACACCCTGATAGATGGCCAGGGAAACTTCGGCTCGGTCGATGGGGATCCGCCGGCTGCGATGCGATACACAGAGGTCAGGCTCTCGAGGATCGCGGGCGAGATGCTTGCAGATATAGAGAAGGATACCGTGGATTTCGTGCCGAACTACGACGGCTCTCTCAAGGAGCCGACCGTGCTCCCCTCCAGGCTTCCGAACCTGCTCGTCAACGGATCCACGGGCATCGCTGTCGGAATGGCGACGAACATCCCGCCCCACAATCTCAGGGAGGTCGTGTACGCGCTGATCCACCTGATCGAGAACCCTGATGCATCTGTAGCGGATCTCATGAACTTCATCAGGGGCCCGGACTTTCCAACTGGCGGATACATCGTGGGGAAGAGCGGCATAGAGAGCGCTTATGCCACAGGCAGGGGCACGATAACGATCAGAGCCAGATCCGAGATAGAGGAGGGGCGCAGGGGCTCGAGGATAGTATTCACAGAGCTTCCCTATCAGGTAAACAAGGCCAAGATCGTTGAGGACATCGCGGAGCTCGTCAAGACGGAAAGGGTTGCTGGCATCTCGGAGATCAGGGATGAGTCTGATCGGGAGGGGATAAGGCTGGTCGTGGAGCTGAAGCAGGGCGTGAACCCTCAGGTTGTGCTCAACCAGCTCCACAAGCACACGCAGCTCGAGACCACATACGGCATAATCAACCTGGTCCTCGTCGACGGCCAGCCCAGGACGCTGACTCTTAAGGAAACCCTGGAGCACTACATCAACTACAGGGCTGAGGTGATCGAGAGGAGGACCCGCTTCGAGCTCGATCAGGCAGAGAAAAGAGCGCACATACTCGCTGGAATTCTCATCGCCCTCAGAAACATAGATGCGGTCATAGCTCTCATCAGGGGCTCGCATTCACCTTCAGAGGCCAGGGATCTGCTCATGGCCAGATTCGGGCTCAGCGAGGAGCAGGCTAAGGCGATTCTGGACATGAGGCTCCAGAGGTTGACGGGTCTGGAGCAGGAGAAGATCGCATCCGAGGCAAGAGAGCTTGAGGCCACGATCGCGAGATTGAAGGGAATACTCGCGAGCAGGGCGGAGGTCCTCGATATAATCAAGGATGAGCTGAGGGAGCTGGCTGAGAGTTACGGCGATGACAGGAGGACGGAGATAGTGGAGTCTGTGGAGTATGTGAGGCCAGAGGACCTCATCCAGGAGGAGGAGGTCGCGGTGATAATAACGAACAACGGCTACATCAAACGACAGCCGCTCTCCGTGTACAGGATGCAGAGGAGAGGTGGGAAGGGCAGCATCGGGGCCGAGACAAGGAGCGAGGATTTCGTCACAGACATATTCACAGCATCGACGCTGGATTACCTCCTGATATTCACAGATAAGGGCAAGGCGCACTGGCTCAGGGTCTATGAGATACCGATGGTCTCCAAGGTATCCAGAGGCAGGTCGATAGCCAGTCTCCTGCAGCTGGAGGAGAACGAAAGGATCACAGAGGCGATACCTGTCGGGAGCTTCAGCACGGATGAATACATCGTGCTCGCTACACGCATGGGCAGCATTGTGAAAACGCCGCTGAGAGCGTTCAGCAATCCGAGGAGAGGCGGGATCAAGGCCGTAAATCTTCGCGGGGACTCTCTTGTGGCTGCCAGGCTCACAGACGGCTCGAGGGAGCTGATCGTCGCCACAAAGAAAGGCAAAGCGATAAGGTTCCAGGAGAGTGATGTAAGACCGAGCGGGAGGGGATCGATGGGTGTGAAGGCGATAAACCTCTCTGAAGGAGATGAGCTTATCTCCATGGATGTGGTGAGAGAGGGAGAGACGCTCTTCACCATAACCACGCAGGGGTACGGAAAGAGGACGGATCTGAGCGAGTATCCGCTCCAGAGGCGCGGCGGCAAGGGGGTCAAGAACATAGATACGCGGAGAGGGGATGTGGTGGCCGCAATTACAGTATCAGACGACGACGGCCTCCTGATAACCACGAAGGAAGGGGTGATGATCAGGATAGCTGCATCCGATGTGAGGGTGCAGGGGAGGGCAACACAGGGCGTGAAGATCATGGACGTGAAGCCCGGAGACGAGATATCGGATGTGGCGAGGGTCGATTAGGGCTGTGTGAATCGCTGATGGATAGCAGATGCAAGCTCCGGTCGTGCGCTTGAATCATGAATGGAATCTCAGTAATCAGCACTCACTAGCACAGCAGATCACAAATACTGCGATGTCACCTGGTGCTGGGTTCGATAATCCGAGTACACAGCCCAGATCGGGGTCTTCAGGCCGGAGAGAGGTCGCATCCGCGGTCCCGTTTAAGACTCACAGAACATCCCGCCAGAAGGATGTGAGCCAGCAGGCGGTTCACCAGCTTTATGATGGCTATCAAAATCATGATTAATAATGATAGATTATCTCTTTTGTGCCAAACAATCTCTGAAGAAGTTATCAATCATGTCAAAAGGTTTAAGTTCTAGTGGATCGCAGGGTGTACAGCTCTGTCTCTCAGGAGGTGACATCGATGAGCATCATGGATCATGTGCTTGTTGTGGTGATATTCGGCGTCCTGGTCGTTGCGCTGCCATGGCTATCAAACAAGTGGTCCGACAGCCGGTCGGGCGTGAGGTAGGTCTTGTAGCTCAGGGCTAGATCCCCATGGGGATGAAGGCCCACGTCCCGTATTTATCGCATCTTGCATCTTTTTCCGTAATGCGGGCACTTCGTGTTTGTGCATGCGTCCCTCGATGCCTCTGTCAGCTCCATCAGCAGCATGTCCAGCCTGCCCTCCAGCTCGGGCGGCACATCCTCACGCCCTGCAAGCGCCTCCACCCTGTGCAGAAGGGCATGTGCTGTCACGCTGCTCTCAGAGGACCTTGCCATCTCCTCGATCTCTTTAAGCACCTCCAGCCACTCATCCACTCCCATCGAAGACCCGCTCATCAACATCTATCCCCATGATGGATCTCATCCCTGCAGATATATCCTCTGCGATCCAGGCGCAGCCCGTGGCAGAGGCAAATGATGGTAGAGGAATGACATCAACGCTGAGAAGCTCAGAGACGCGCTCAGCGATATTTGGAGCTGGATCTCCTGCAAGGAACATATCCGGAGATCCAGCGCCGAGGTCCTTGAGGAGAATGGACATCGCGCTCATCTCCATCGCTGCGAAGAGTGCCAGGATCTCCAGCGCGAGATCGTCATGCTCATCTGAGAGATTCATCCTTCTCAGGATCCCGCCATGCGAGAATGCCTCGTTCGCTGTCATCCTTCCATCATCAACAGCTCTTATCGCATCGACATCCAGCGGCCCCTGCAGCAGGCCGGGGGCGAATATCGGCGCATCTATCGCCCCTGCGATCCTCCCATCGTTTATGCCGATCGTGACTGTGTTGGAGCTGGCATCAGCTATCACAGCGTTCTCCACGCCCCTGCGCACGACGTAGTACCCGAGGCCGACCTTCTCAGGGCTCGCTCCATGAGAAAAGACCTTCATTCTCACATCTGTATTGGAGCCTCTGTGTATGCCCGGGAGCAGGACGACCGGCCAGCCGGAGATCGCCATGGCCTCGTATACCCTTGTGCCACCCCCGACCTCGATCCCGGCGCCGCTGAGCCTCGCGAGCCCCCTGTTCTCAGCATCCTGGAGTCTGGTTATGCGCGTTATGCCGTCGCCCATCGAGTAGCAGAGCGCAACAAGATCGAACGATCCGGCATGAAAGTGATCCTTTATCCTCTCCAGTATCTCCTCCGGTCTGAGGGATCCGGCCTCGGATCTTGGTATTGCAATGCCTTCTCCATGATGATTCGCGAACCTTATCGCCCTCGTCCCGTGGTCGACGCCTATGAACATGTGCTCTCCTTCTTATGTGAGTGATCGCTACAAGCCCTGGTATATACTTTGCAGACCTGTGTTCTCACGCGAACAGTCTCATTCGCGCAGGCTTATACAGAAACTGAGAGGAATGAAGACTGGCGGTTCATGAGATGAAAATGATTCCTTCATCCCACAAGCCTCAGTATCTCCTTCGCGAGCCTTGTGCTCTCCTCGATGCTATCCATGCGCGTGTCTATGCGTATGCATCTTCCGGGATAGCTGCTGCTCCTTGACACTATGAAATGATCCACCTCTCCCAGGATCGAGATGACGCCCGCGTCGTCTGGCTCGACCCCCACAGCCCTCATGAACCTGGCTGCAGGCCCGCTGAACGGCCTGTCGCCATCGAGAGGGCTCACCGCCACCGTGATCTTATCTGCCATCGCATCCCTCACGCCCTTCAGCGACAGGATCGGGCAGATGCTCGTCACGGGGTTGCTGGGCCCGATTACGACTGTCTTTTCCCTCCGGAGGGCTTCGATAAATCCACTGCTGGGTTTTGCATCGTCTATCCCCTCAAATCGAACGCCAATGACCTCTGGCTCACCCCGCCTCTCGACCCAGAACTCCTGAAAATGCATATCGCCGAGTGGCGTCGTGATTATGGTGGATACGCTGTCATCGCTCATCGGGAATACCCTGGACCTGATACCCAGCGCTTCTCTGATCTTCTCAGTGGCATCGCTGAGCGTGCCTCCTCTGCGGATGACATCTGATCTGAGTATGTGAAACGCCCTGTCTGCATCGCCTATTGAGAGCCTCTCCCTCACCCCAATTTCTTTCAAACGGGTGTGCGTTATGAAGCTGTCCCCCCTGATGCCCCACCATCTCTCCTCATCGATCAAATCCGCGAGCGTGTAGAGGACGGTATCCAGGTCAGGGGAGACCAGGTTTCCGGAGATCCATAGGTCCTCGGCTGTGTTGACAACAACCGTGATCTCCTCTGGATCGATGACCCTCACGAGACCGCGAAGCAGCTTCGGTGTGCCGGTGCCGCCACTGAGTATCAGCATGCTCACTCAGAGATATCGAGAACTATCATGCCTGTCTTGAGGGTGCTGGCCTCCTCTATGGACAGAGGGGTTGCCACAGCGTGATCCGATATTATGGCGCTGTTTCCGAACGGATCCTCCAGGATCACCGTGAGGCTGAACTCGCCCCTGAGCGCCATCTCTATCTTCGAGAGGATCTCCTCGCCCCTTGCGGTCCTCTCCGCATCCTGGGCCTGCCTCGCGGCGTTCGTTGCGAACTCGACGATGTTCTTCACCCTTACAAGAACGCCCTCGATGTTTGTTATGTAGGCCTCAGATGCATATCCTGGCTCTATATCCACCCCGATCTCGGGTATGTGGATCGTCCCGCTGGAGGATCTCAGAACCCTGGCGTTCAGGTCCTCGATCTCCCTCACAACAAGGGTGTGCCTGTACGGCTCGCGCTGGCTCAGAAGCATGGTATCGCTGTGCCTGAAGCCACACTCGCAGACCCCTGCAATGATCAGGGCGTCCCCGAAGTACGGCAGCTCTGTCGTCTCCCAGTTGAACTCCATCGTCGCCCCGCACATGGGGCAGCTCGCCTTCGTCTTGAGCTTCAATCTCTTCCTCCCACAACCTTCTCCCTGTCGATCCTTATGCCGCTCGGAACTATAATGACCAAATCGTCTCCAACTCCGGCGATATCTCCAGCCATATCCTCGACTATCTTTCTCAGCTCGCCTATCGCCCTGTCCAGAGATGCCTTGTCCCTCTTCATGGGCGCTATATCAACCAGCAGTATGTTGCGTGACCGTATCTCCTGCTTTATCTCCGGCAGCACATCGAGAGACGTGAGCTCGGCCACTCTGAGATACGCACTGGGCCTCTCGGGCTCATCCTCGAACTGGCCCAGATCCACCTCCACATACTCATCTGTGGCAGGCCTGCCCATCAGTCTTTCAAGGAACTTCACCATCTCTAACCCTCAGGGATGTGATGATTATTATTATATTTAGATCTGCTGGCCTGCACCGGCAAGCCTTAGTCCGATCAGCGACATCAGGATCATGTAAAGAGCCACAGCTCCGACGAAACCTGTGGGCCTCATGTTCTCGGGGAACACGAGCTGTATTGCAAGCAGCATGGCTATCAGTGCCAGAACCATGCCGGTGCTTGTTATTATCTCCAGCTGCTTTCTGTCCATGATGTGATCACAAGATGATCTCAGAGATATTGTTTGCGGACGCTCAGAGATGCAGCTGAACTCTTTTGTGGGTCATGTGCTCATGTAATTTCCAATCCAGCTGCGACCCTGCTGGATTCATGCACCACAGTGCTAGCGCACGCCTATTTCTGACAGCATGTTTGTTATCGAGACCACGACCCGCGCATGATCTCTTAGATTTGCTTAACAGCTGAGCAATCTGCGCTGTGACTTCCTCTCCGGCCTGAAGGCCGGAGCTTCCTGATTCACAGATCCGGTTATCCAGCATCTCCACAGGCTCTACCCCTCAGTCCGAGGGTGAGTATGTTCAACGTGCTTCTACTAACGTAGAAGCAGTGGCTACCTTCAGTAGCCACTCCGCGTTGAGATCCCGATCCAGCCTGAGCCCACATCGCGGGCATTCGTGGACTCGATCCTTCAGCGTCTTAGGCACAAGAATACCACAACCTGAACATCGCTGAGACGTGTACCTGGAATCGACCAGCTCAACGGACTTACCAGCCCTCGCAGCCTTGTAAGTGGTGAACTGGATTAATCGACCCCAGGAGTGATCTAAGATGTGTTTCGCGAGGTTGTGGTTCTTTACCATGTTATTGATATTCAGGTTCTCGAATATGATGAGATCCGCTTTATCCACGAGCTTCTTCGAGACCTGATGCAGAAACTCGTCTCTGAGGTTCCTGATCTTTCTGTGGATCCTGGCAACCTTGAGCTTCTGCTTGATCCAGTTCTTCGAGCCCTTGATCTTCCTGGAAAGTCTCCGTTGTGCTGCTGCTAGCTTCTTCTCCATCTGTACGAGATATCGCGGGTAGCTGAACGTCTCGCCAGTCGAGAGCGTCACAGCATTCTTCAGACCCACATCAACACCTACAGCGGTTCTTGGTTCCACCCTGGGCGGTTCCTCTTCTGTATCGACGGAGAATATCGCGTACCATGCACCGGTGGTGTCGCGCTTTATGGTGCATGTCTTGATTTTGCCCTCGATCTCTCGATGCTTGAATATCCGGATAGCGCCAATACCGGAGAGTATGAGCTTCGATCCTTCGATTTTGTAGCCGATACCGGCATCCGGATAAGTGAACGACTTGTACCATCCCCTGCCCTTGAATCGTGGATATCCTGGTGTCTCTCCGTTCTTAACCCGCCTGAAGAAGTTCTGAAACGCCTTGTCAACACGTCTGAGGACGTCTTGGAGAACATGGGCGTATACAGCTTTGAGAGCTTGATGTTTCTTGCGGTTCGCTGATAGCTGCCTTGCCATCTCATAGTACGTCAGATTGTAGCGGTCGTCCTCCCATGCCTCCTTCTTCGCTGCCAGAGCATCGTTGTAGAGCTGCCTGCAGGTCTCCAGCGTATCCTCTAGCTTTTTGATCTGAGCCTCAGTCGGATACAACCGGAACCTGTAAGCAGATCTCATCTCGATCGTTGCTCCTTCTATATTGCGTACGGGCTTACTCCGGCCTGAAGACCGGAGTTTGCGCCCTGCTATTCTCTATCAAGCTCATTCATTCTTGCGGTTAGATACTCCCGCATCTCGAGAATAGCATCTCTCAGTGTGCTCCTGTTGCTGTAATCACTGAGTACCGCCTGGAGATCCTCTCTGGTGGATCCTGATAGCGATCTTATCTTTCCAATGAGATTCGGAACAGCTCTTGTTATGTTATCCACTATCGAGATGCTGGCCATCATGGATGTCCTTGAGAGAGGATTGAGGTCCACTGCTATCACTGTCTTCCCCATCCTCACGAGAGCCTCGCACCTGTCCCCGTCCTCAAGTGGAATCACCACCACATCTGCATCGTATATGCCGCCTCTCGTGGCCAGCGCGCGGCTGTGCTCCAGCCCCGGTATCCTGCAGTCCGGCCTCTCTCCGAGCACCATGCTCGCGCCGTGAGATCTTAAGAGATCTGCGATTTTCCTCACCCGATCCTCGCTCCTGTGAAAGAGATTGACCTCCAGTGGTGCGTTCAGAAGAGATGCAAGCTCCACCATCTCTGCGGGGACCAGAGCTGCGACGTTCCCGTTCACACTGATCGCCGGCCTCTCCGCGAGCAGAAGAGCTGCTGATGCTGCGAGTGTTGCCCGATCCGCGGAGCGCATAGTCCTCTCCCCGAGGATGTAATCGAACGCCTCACCCCTGCCCTGCGCGATCAGGCCCTGGACGCTTGTTATCCCGTTTCTAACACCATCCGCTATCCTCTCGCGGGTCATGAGTGATGCATATCTTGGATGCGATTTGGGTATCTCAGTCAAGCAGAGGCCCCCTCTGAACGATCTCCGTCTCGATCACATCTCCGAAGTCTTGAAGCGCCTCCCTGCATTCGTCTCCTCCTACGGCGAAAACCGAGTCGCCAAGCATTATCATGCTCGCCATTCCACCTGAAGATTCGACAGCCTCTATGGCATCCATCGCCCATGAGCTCGCCAGCCCGGTCTCGTATGTGAATCTCCTCGAAAGACGCATGAACTCCCCCAGAGTCGGCCTGCGCAGGATCTCCTTCACAGCCCTCTCACCCGCATCATTGATTCTCTTCATAACACCCGCATCTCTGAGCACATCTCTCGTCGGTATAGGACCTCTCACAACCGCGTAGACCCTTGTTCTCGGTATGGGAATCCTGTCAACAACTCCTCTCCCCGGAGCGCCATGTGCTATGCGTATGACCAGCCCGCCGGTGTTCTGCGCTATGACATCCCCGAGGCCTGTGCCGTTCAGGACCTCTGCGCGATGCGCGACCGAGGCGGCCTGGTTCGACGTCAGCCCCAGGTCGAATAGCTGGTTCAGCGCGTATGCGCAGCTCAGCGCTCCAGCGCCGCTCGCCCCGAAGCCCGCGCCCATCACCATATCCAGCTCAGTCTCGACCCTGACAGGCGACGGCGCCAGCGAATCAACGACGTGCCTGCTCACCGGCGCATCTGATGGCCGCCCGTTGATGATTATCTGGGTAGAATCCGCTCTGCTCACAGCGGTCCTTGCGAGAAGCCCGAGGGTGAAACCGCAACCTATGGAGCCAGACGCAAGCGGATCCTCCTCGCGCCTTGCTGCGAAGAATCCGGTCACGTGCCCGGGGACCGTGGCCCTCACCGTCCCCACAACCTTTCTGCCGCCCCGTGAGGCGACTTCCCCTCCGGCCTGAAGACCGGAGCTTGCGCCCTGTTTATTCTCTATCAGCTCACTGCTGCTGTTTGCGCGCTTCCCCTCATTCACGATCTCTCTCATTCAGGATCCTCACAAGCTCGTCGATCACCCTCCTCGCTATGATGCTCTTCTTCCCCGAGACCTCTGCGTATGTGCCATTCTCTCTTACAATCAGAACCCTGTTATCGTCTGTTCCCATCCCGCCTGCACCCACATCGTTCGCGATCACGAGATTCAGGCGCGATGCGTCCATGGATTCGCGGGCGCTTCTGATCAGATCCTCATCGCTCACGAACGTCTCCGCCTTGAACCCTATCATCGTGAGATCCGGATGCATCGAGCGTACGGACCTCAGTATCTTCGGGGCCGGCTTCAGCCTCAGGAGGAGCTCATCCCTAGATTTGATCTTTCTCTCCTCCATATCCACGGTGAAGTCCCCGACTGCTGCTGCTCCTATCAGGGCGTCGTACCCGCTGGAGAGCTCATCCATGACAGCGTCGAGCATATCCTGAGCGCTCTCGACATATATCTCCTTAAAGGGCAGCCCCAGCCTGGCCCTGTGGATTATCGTCACATCAGCGCCGCGCCTGTAGGCCTCGCGCGCAATCTCCACGCCGGTTCTTCCCGAGGCGCGGTTCGTTATTATCCTGATCGGATCGATGCTCTCAGCAGTTGCGCCGCTGGTCACGAGGATCCGCCTGGATCTGAGATCCCCCGGCCCCAGAATCCGCTCGACCTCAGCGACTATCCTGGCGTTTTCGGCGATCTTCGCCTTCGACTCCTCGATCCGGGGATCTATGCACACAACTCCCATTGATCTGAGCTTATTCAGGTTCTCTACGACAGCAGGGTGGCGGTACATCGCCTCGTGCATTGCAGGCACGACAGCGACCGGCTTTCCGCTTCCTATTGCGGTGGTCGCGAAGGTCGTGACCGGTGTATCGTCTATGCCGCATGCGATCTTTCCTATTGTGTTCGCGGTGGCAGGGGCTATCAGAAGCATATCCGCGCGCCCCTCAACGCCGCAGAGCTCCACATGCTCGACGCGACCGGTTATCTCGGTGATGACCGGGTTGCCACTGGCGTACTCAAGCGCTTGCGGATGCAGTATCCCCTGCGCCGCCTCAGACATCACGCAGTGCACATCCGCGCCGCGTCTGATGAGGTCGCGCACAAGATCGACAACCCTGACGGCAGCGATGCTCCCTGTGACGCCCAGGGCTACCGTCCTTCCTGCGAGGGTATCGCTGACAGATCCAGAGATGCTAAGCTCCATCACGTGATGCTCTGAGTCGATCAAGAAATAGTTATCCCAGGGAGACCAGATGCCCGCTCACTGAGAGCCAGCGCCATGCATCACGAACGTATCGGCAGAGGCTCTCGATGCCCATCTCGCTCGGCTCTTAGAGACACGACCGGAGATCGTGGGCCGAGTCTTCTGAAGCTAATGCTTGAGCACAAACCTTATGTAAGATCTCGAACGAGGGCTCTCTCCGGGCCGGGGTGGCCTAGCTGGTTAGGGCGCCAGACTCATAGGGTAAGCCAAAGGCGCCTGGGTCATCTGGAAGTCGCGGGCTCGAATCCCGCCCCCGGCACTTATTTTGCAAGACCTGTGACATCCGCATCGTAGCAAGCAGAGCAAAAGGTTTTAATATGAGTATTTCAGAGTTATGA
Organism: Methanothrix sp.; assembly: GCF_030055635.1. NCBI lineage: Archaea > Methanobacteriati > Methanobacteriota > Methanomicrobia > Methanotrichales > Methanotrichaceae > Methanothrix > Methanothrix sp. The sequence goes on from NZ_JASFYM010000005.1 coordinate 92,679, forward strand.
ATGCGCAAAAACTCTGTGTAGTTTTTCGCTAAGGACGGTGAAGAATTGTTTAGAAGTGAGGAAGGATTTTCTCGTGGCTCTGCTCCTTCTGCCCCGGTGGCTGTTGGCAGCGAGTACAACGTGAAGATCGAGGATATCGCCCGTGAAGGGGACGGTATCGCAAGGGTTGAAGGCTTCGTTATCTTTGTCCCGGATACCCAGGTTGGGGATCAGGTAAGGATACAGATCGACCGTGTGATGCGCCGCTTCGCGATTGGCCACAAGGTCTGAAAACCTTCAGCTTTTGTACAAAGGAGTTTGCTGGTTCTGCGAACCAAGCAGCCTCTGTTTTTTTGCTGATTATCATGCAGTTTTACATATTTTTTCTAGGCCATGCGATTAAAATGCGTGTTGCAGGAAGTGCGACCGGTGCATTCTCTCCGGCCTTAAGACCGGAGTTTGCGCCAGTTTTGAAGAACTCCCGTTGATTCTCTCGCCTTATCCAGGTGTTCGATCCCACGACCAGCATATTTCGATCCGTATTCGTTATCTGGACGTGGGCCTGAATCAACATCCAGGGCAGGATATCCCATGCGTCTGGACGGGTTGAGCGCTGCGATTTTCGATGATGTACACGACCCGTTATCTCACATGGAGCCCGTTCGCTCTCAGGTACTCCTTGACCTGGCCGACGGTGTACTCTCCGCGGTGGAACATGCCTGCAGCGAGGGCCTTGTCCGCGCCTCCTATCGTGAACGCCTCCAGTATGTGCTGGGGCGTGGAGGCTCCACCGCTGGCGGTAACCGGAACATCAACCGCATCGCATATCGCCTTCGTGAGAGGCAGATCGTATCCGATGTTCGTCCCATCCCTGTCCATGCTGGTGGGCAGAATCTCTCCGGCTCCGAGACGCTCCACCCTCCTGCACCACTCTATGGCATCCATGCCGGTCGGCTCTCTTCCCCCGTAGATCACGACCTCGAACCAGCCGCGTCTGCCGTCCTCCAGCTCGTAGACGTTCACGCCAGGGATGATCTCAGTGTTCCGCCTGGCGTCAACCGCGACCGTGATCCTCTCTGAGCCGAATGTCCTGGCTGCGTCCCTTACGAGATCCGGATTCCTGACCGCGGCTGTGTTGATCCCAACCCTGTCCGCGCCTGCCTCCAGTATCTCCCTTATGCCCTGAATGCTGCTGATCCCACCACCCACAGTGAATGGTATGTCAACAGCATCCGCAACCCTCCTGGCGACGTCCACCATTGTCTTTCTCCCCTCATGGGATGCGGTGATGTCGAGGAAAACAAGCTCGTCAGCGCCCTGCTCCTGGTAGCGGCGTGCGAATGCGACCGGGTCGCCCTGGCGCTTCAGGTCCACGAACTTCACGCCCTTGACAACCGAGGGAACACCATCCACGACCTTGACGTCGAGGCATGGAACGATCATGGCATAATCTCTCATGGCTGTTAGAAGCGGATCACCGGAGATAAAAGCCTTGCCGGCCTGGATCTCCATTTGCTGGAAGATGGCATACTCTGATATTGGAGATGATGCACAGCAATAACAAAAGAGCCTCCATGATCGATTATGCCTCTCGCAGAATTGTGCCTGCCATTCTGGTACACAGTGTGCTTATAGGAGAACAGGAAGCCCCGGTCTACACGCTGAGGAGGTAAGCTAAAGCTCCGCGTTCTCGAGAGCCCTGCTGCATCTGCATGATCTCTGCCCGGGGATCCTCGAGACCGCCCTCTCGATTATCCTGGCGAGAGCGCTCCTGGATTTTCTCTCGACGCTCACGATCTGGTCGATATCGATCTGGCCCTCGCCTGCGGTGTTCGTCACCAGGCAGATCGATGCGTAGCACAGGGCCCTTTCCCTCGCAAGCACAACCTCAGGGTATCCGGTCATCCCGACCACATCTCCGAAGCATCTGAGCATTTTTATCTGAGCACGCGTCTCGAGGTGCGGCCCCTCTGTGCACACATAGACCCCTTCGTAGGGCTCATGCCCCTCAGCCCTGCAGGATTCCATCAGCGCAGCCCTTATCTCAGGGCAGTACGGCTCGCTCATGTCCACGTGAACCGCGCGATCCTCGTAGAATGTGGAGACCCTGGATTTCGTGAACTCTATGAAGTCGTTCGGTATCACGAAGCTTCCCGGGGGTGAGATCATCGAGCCGACTGTGTTTATGGCTATGATCCTATCAGCGCCGGTGAATGCCGCGGCGCATATTATCGCCCTGTAGTTGACGCGGTGGGGCGGAAGATGATCATCTCCATGTCTTGAAATGAAAACGATATCCCTCCCGCTGATCCTCGAGGAGAACGCTCCGACGTTTCCGTAGGGTGTGGAGATCTTGCTCTTCTCTCCACCATGTGTCAGGACCCTGCCGATGATGACCACATCAGCATGCATCGATGGAAAGAGATCTCTCAAGCATAAAGCGCTTTTGTCCGGAGCTGGTTGTCCGGATATCACCTCAGCGTCTCGAACCCGCGGCGGATGATCGCTGCCATGAGCTCGCAGCACATGATCTGCGCGCTATCTTGTGAGGATTACTCATCTTCTGAGAAGTAGTCGTGGTCGATCTTCTTGATATGAATGGATCTGACCGTATTCACCCCCACATCATTATCGATCATCAGCTCGACCAGCGTCTCGCCATCGATGAGCACGATCCTGCTATCGATCACCTTCACATAATCATATGCCTCCTCAGAGAATTGGCCTGTGGTTATGAATATGCCCTTGCGTGCATGCTTTCCCTGCAGCGCTCCAGCGAACTTCTGGATCTCCGGCCTCCCGACTGTGCCATCCCAGCGCTTGGCCTGTATGTAGACGGAATCCAGTCCGAGGCGGTCCTCCTTGATGATGCCATCTATCCCCTCATCACCGGCCCTGCCTATTGCCTGGCCCGCATCCTGGCGCGTGCCCCCATATCCCATCTTCACGAGAACATCTATCACAAGCTTCTCGAAGAACTCCGGAGAGCACTGCTTCACCATACTGAGTAGCTCTGCAGCAAGGCCCTCACGCAGCCGCTGGTATGCATCATCCAGGAGCTCCTCGGGGCTGCACACTGATGTAGCACATAATTTTGCATCGCTTTCGTGGCCAAGATCCTTATCCTTTGTTTTTATAAACTGGCTTACAAATTTATAATCTATTTTCTCTGGGTTACTCTTCAGGACATCGATGCCCTTCTGGGTTATGCGAAAATGCTTTGGCTTAGTGTATTCGAGTAAGCCTGCTTGTTTAAGGTAGACTCGCGCATAGAACATACGGTTACCGAAAATGGTCTTTTTCCCAGAAGGGAGCAATTTATTGCGCTCCTCATCCGTCAGGTTGAATCTCTTCGCCATCGCATCTAAGGCCTCACTAAATGAGTGCTCCTTCTGATCTGCGGCAAACTCCAGCAGCGGCAGCATGATTGTTTCATAATCAGGGATGGCCATTGCAACCACCTTGCATATTGAGCCATGCAGCAAAACGCCCTGCTCCGGAGGAGGTGTATGCATTGCAGATGTGACGGTGGGTATCCAGCAGCGCACACCTTTCGATCTCGATGTGGTTCTCAGTCGTATGATGCGGTTCAATTTCGGTAGCAATCCATGCTCCGTGATTCGATTGTCTGAGGATCTTAGAGTCTCACGGATCGGGAGCGCACCTGAGCGTTCTGCCTATTTTTATCTGCACGAAAGATACTCTTAATTTTTCAAGGTTTCGCCCGCTAGCGCACGCTTGAGGATCTTTCCTGTTATTGGGGTTCGATGGCTTATAGCCGCCAACCATAAGAGCACGTGGCACAGAGCGTGGTGTATGAGATGCGAGATATGCGGTGCAGAGGGGATGCCCCTTCTCAAGGTAATGCACAAAGAGCTGGGGCCCAGAAGGATATGCGAAAAGTGCTACAAGCGTGAGATCGATATGCTCGTGGAGATGAAGCGCTGCTGCTGAAGCTTGGGAGACGCTCTTCAGGCAGTGGAGCAGCAGATCCTGAGACATGAGCACATAAGGCTGCATGGAATCGCACAGCAGCGCGCCCGGCATCTGATCCAGAAAGCCTTATATCGAACAAATCCGCTACGGAATACACAGCGCGGGGGTAACCAAGCCAGGCCAACGGTGATAGACTCAAGATCTATTCTCGCAGGAGTTCAAGGGTTCAAATCCCTTCCCCCGCACTGTTTTACCGGCAGTGTCGCAAATCCGGGACCCTGACAGTGCCAGATAATTCCCCAGCAGTACGTTAAGCAGTCTACCTTCGTTGAGCGATCTCGATGGGCTATATTTGTCTGTAGACTGCAATTTCCCAGCAGGGCGAAAGATCGGCGCAGCTATCTGCTCAGTTCAGCCTCCAGATCGTGTAGTTGAGGAATGCTGCAAAGCTCACCCATAAGATGTAGGGCACAAGAAGAGCGCCAGCCTTCTGTGAGATCTCAAAGAATCTTCTCATGGTTACTATTATCGAGAGCCAGAGTGCAGCTATGACGACAAGCGCGTACAACGGCGAGCGCAGTCCGAAGAAAGCTCCGGACCACAGGATGTTCAGAAGAAGCTGAACGCCAAATGGTACCAGGGCGCCTTTCAATCTTCCAGCCTCAGGCTTCGAGTCAACTACTAGGAACAGCGATATGCCCATTAGCGTGTAGAGAATCACCCAGACAACTCCTATGAACCATCCGGGCGGTGTGTAAGGAGGTTTGACCAGCGTCGTGTACCATGTGTTGACCGATAGATCTGTGAAGTAAGATCCAACGACGCCGGCAAGCTGGCAGATTGTTATGCACACAACAAGCAGAACGGTTCTCTCTCTCATTAAAACCCCCACATTATCTGAAATTCTCGCCTTCAGGCTGGGAAACAGCGGATGCTTATCAGTTAGCTGAAGCGTGTGCGTTGCTGCACGATCCGGATAGCAGGATACACGTCAGCACACTGCTCCCATCAGACGAATGATCCTGATTCAGTCCTCCAGCCTGCAGAGCTGACAGCTGTGATGCCACTTGGGCTCAACCTGTATTCTGACAGGATTGCTCATGCTGTGCACACCTGCTTTCATATTGCGTATGACCCTGCGCACATCATCCCTATCCCGGGATGTGATCCTGCCGATCTCTGTGCCCACAATGCCATGATGTCCCTCGGTCCTCTCGATCCTGACCACTGAATACTCCTGGGCGTCCTCGCTGTCGCCGTCCCCCAGATACAGGAGATCGCCGTGGTAGAATCCGTAGCATAGGGGCCATGTGTGCTCTGTCATCGCCTTGACGAGATCATCCTCGCTATCCACCTCCATGAAGGAGAAGATACGGTCCGGGTGTTTCATCTGATGAACCTCCATCTAGATCTGACCATCGATGCGAGCTTTGGGTTCTTGAAACCCATGTATATCTCAGGATCTGTCGTGAACCCTATGAATGGATCGACAGTGCCCTCCTCCATGTTGGCCACCCATATCTGCACACCCTTCTCATCGAGAAGGCCCGCATGCTTCTGATAGAACGACATGAATGGCTCCAGGCTCTCCTCATGCGGCACGATTGCGGCCATGCCGTCGTAAAGCTCAGACGCGAGTATGCACTCCTCAACATCGAGCATGCCTATCCTGGGATAGACAAGAACCTCCAGCCTGTCCTCTCCCTTCACGAAGGTGAGCCTGCCCGGACCTCTGAGAGATAGCGAGTACCCGGCACGTGTGAGAAAATCTGCCGTCAGGTCCTCCAGGTTGGAGCGAACGAGATCCAGCAGCTCATTCCTTGATCCCTTAAATATCTCGTATGCCCTCTCGAAGTCCGGCTTGTCGTACTTTCCCGAGAGCGGGAAGTGGAAGATCCTGCCATGCATCACTATGAAGCTGTCAAGCTTTGGCGTGTCGTGAAAGACCGGATGCCCGCTCATTATGCTCGAGAATATCCCGGGCGCCGGCCTCTCCCCCACCATTCTTTTCAGTACATCCATCTCGGCATCGCTCAGACGCGCCTCGCGAACCGCCTGGTATATCCTGTGAAGAAGCTCGCATCTCGCGATTATTCCCCTCTCTTTCAGGAGAGTGTTTATCCTCTCCCCTATTAGCCCTATCCTGTCTGTCATGATCTCATAGAACCTCCTGGGGTGTAGGGGTAGCAGAAACCCCGCCATTCAGGGCGGGGAGGAGCGTACCCCACACAGATACCCCGAAATATTTTAATACAAACTGAACATATTTCTCAATACAATGCTTCAGACTCTGATGATCAGGCTCGATCCAGACGAGGAGCAGTACAGGATCCTTCTGGAGACGATGCACCGCTTCAACGAGGCCTGTAACTACATCGCAGAAGTAGCGTACTCCATCGGGAAGGCCAACAAGATCGAGGTCCATAAGGCAGTTTACTACGACGTTAGGAAGCGATTCGGTCTCTCCGCACAGCTCACAGTCAGAGCGATCTCCAAGGTTGTTGAGGCATACAAGCGAGACCGATCTGTTAAGCCACAGTTTCGGCCTGATGGCGCGATTGTTTACGATCAGCGAATACTCTCCTGGAAGGGACTTGAGGCGGTCTCGCTGACAACGCTTGAAGGCAGACAGCTCATCGCCGTCAGGATCGGTGACTACCAGAAAGCTCGGATGGATCGAGTCCGTGGCCAGGCAGATCTTATACTCAGAAACGGTGTCTTCTACCTCGCCGCTGTCGTTGAAGCTCCAGAGGAGACTCCCTACGAGCCCAGGGGTGTGCTCGGTGTCGATCTCGGAATCAGGTATCTCGCTGTCGATTCCGATGGCGAGATACACAGCGGCGAGAAGCTTCTGGAGACCAGAGAACGACTTGATTCGCTCAGAGCCAGACTCCAGAGTGTGGGTACCAGGTCTGCTAAAAGGCATCTCAAGAAGCTCTCCGGCAGGGTGAAGCGGTTCACCAGAGATGTCAACCACTGCATCTCCAGGCATATAGTCGTGAAGGCCAAAGACACTCTCCGTGCGATCGCTCTTGAGAACCTCAAGGGCATCCGGAGAGCACCGGTTGGGATGGCTCAGCGTCGCGACAAACACGCCTGGAGTTTTGATATGCTGAAGAGATACATCCTCTACAAGGCAAAACTGCTTGGCGTGCCAGTTGTGTTCGTGGATCCGAAGCATACGTCGCAGACCTGTCCCTCCTGCGGACACGTTTCCAAGAGCAACCGTCCTGCCAGAGACGATTTTAGATGTGAGTCGTGCGGCTTCGCTGGGTTCGCTGACCACATCGCTGCGATCAATATCGCATCCAGGGCTGCTGTCAACCAGCCTATTGTAGCGGTGCATATGCATCAGTTACAAGCTCCGGTCTTCAGGCCGGAGTAGTTGACGAAGGCTCCTTTATCGTTTTGCCTGTAAGCTGCGTATCCGATCTGATAACAGCGGCGGAAGAGCGGGATCTTCTAGATCTGAGAAGCACAGCGCTGCGTTTCCTGGATCGCAGCGAGCTCCGCCCGCAGCTCTCCCATCTTTGCCACCCGCTCGGCGAACGCATTGTGTCTGTGTATGCTCTCCTCGTTTATCTGCTTCAGCGTGACGACCGCGTCATCTGGGAGATCGGTGAACGCTGCGACGACCCTCTGGGCCATCTCCCGGACGCAGTCCTCCACGAACATCGGGTTCATGTGTGCCCGCGATACGACAAGAGCCTCATCAGGGCGCTTCAGCAGGCCGTATACCTTCGAGGACATCGACTCCTCTATGATTCTTATTATGCGGTCTATGGAGACGCATTTCCTGTCGCTGACCTCTATCGATATGCTGCCGCGTCCACGCTGGTTGTGCGTTGCCACCGGAACCCTTGCCAGAAAGTCCTCGATCGCATCCGCACTGAGGCCGAGGTTGAGGAGATCCCTGCGCATCTGCTCCCTCACTATCTCCTGGGCGCAGGGGCATGCTGTGGTGCCGATGACCTCAGCGCCGACGAGCTTTCTGACGTGTGGATCGGGGAATGTCGTGGCCCTCGCCTCCGCGAAGATGTCAACCACCTCCTGGCAGTTCACCATCGTCGCAGGGGTCTGACGCTTCACTATGTACTCGCTCTTCATCTTCACCTCAGCCCTCGTCGCGTACTCATGCCGCTCGAGCAGACGCAGGGCGATCTTGCCGCAGAGCTCCTCTATCTCGTAAACAGGCCTCGAGATCTCCTCCTCCAGAACCTCATCGATGGCCTCGGTGTTCCTCGAGAGGTTCGCGCCCTTCCTGCTCGATGGGAGATCCACAAACACCTCGAAGTTCGATATGAGAACGATGGGCCTCTCACCGCTCCTCTCGACCTTCACGAGCTTCTTCACTCCCGTCACCCCGACCCTTGTGAGGTTGATCGGGTATGCGGGGTGACAGGCCTGAACGTCCGGCAGTCTGTCCAACACACTCCACCCTAATCCTCATCAAGGCCGAGCTCATCCATCAGCAGCAGGAGCCTGTCGACCTCCTCAAGAAGCTCATCGAGCATCTCCGAGATCCTGCAGTCCCTTTCGTTTATGCCATCAAGGATGGACTCAAGCTCTGCCCTAACATTCTCATCATAGCCTGTGAGCATTAGCTCACGAAGCTGCCTCTCGACATATTCTGAATCATGCATGTGATTGTCCTCACAGTAAACCTGAGCCAAAGATATTTGAGCCTTTTCTGATGGGTGCAGTTCAGATCGCAGCTCTGCATTCAACCATAGGAACGCAGGCAGAAGACCACTATCCTTCAGAGATCACTCAAATCCCGAAACGAAGCTCCTGACGCAGTATCTCAGATCCTGGTGGTACCCGCCCTCGAGAACTGCGAATCTGCGCCCACCACATCTCTCCTCAGATGCGTCTCTTATCAGGGAGCCGATCTTACTGTAGTCGTCCATATCGAGTATGCCGCCCCAGTCCAGCCGGTATGTGTCAAATCCGGCTGATACGCCTATGATATCGTACTCGTGGGATTCGAGCGCTCTCTCCACCTGCTCGATGTATCCATCGCTCTCGAGCTTTATGTAATCGAAGTTCGCATCGATGGCGCCGATGTTGACGACGCTGACATCCGGATCCCATCGAAATATGCTCACAGTCCCATCGCCGAAGTGCAGGTCGATGTCCAGGATCAGGACTTTCTGGACATGCTGCCTGATGGCCTTCACAGCTATTGCGATGTTGTTGAAGAAGCACATGCCCCATGAGTGGTCGGAGGATGCATGATGTCCTGGCGGGCGGATCAGCCCGAAGGCCGGCTCTCTAAGAGAGATCCTCGCGGCTGCAACAGCGCCACCTGCTGCAAGAGCCGCAGCCTCGTAGAGCCCTCTCAGCCTCACGCGCTCGATGTGGCCTGCGGTATGGACCGCTGCGATCTCCCCGTGGCTCGCTGGAGCTGGCTCGAAAAACTCATACCCTGATAGCTCCTGAGCTGCAAGCCTGACCCTGTCAGGGTGCTCAACAGGATTTGTGGGGTACCGCTCCTCAAAGCCCCTGCTGTAGACTACGATCATCTCCCTCCTCCACAGTCAGCATCATCGAAATCAAAAGCCTGTGGAATTCGTGACGCCCATGTCAGCGAATTCCAGCAAAAATACAGCCACCGGATAGGGATCTGGGCCGGAGGCAACAGCTCAGACGCATGGAAGCGTCAGCGGTGGATTCTCGCCCACCTCTATCTCCTCTCGTATATTGACCTCGCCAATATAGAGGCCGCCCATGAGCATGTTTGTCGTCTTGTCGGTCTTGTTGACGAACCTCGCCCCTATCCTGGCAGTGCCGTGGAGATATGAGTTGATCTGGTAGAGCGAGACGTTCTCGCTCTGGTATATTGTGGTGTCCTTGACGAGATCCCTTATCGATGAATAGCTCTCCGAGACCACACTGCCGATGTCGTAGTTCTTTGCGCAGAGCGCGTTCTTCAGATCGCTCTCAGATGGGCCCTCTGAGTACGGATGGTATTCAAAGTAACCCCATTCGTTGAAGTACATCTCGCTCTCATCTGATGTGTTGCTGCTCCAGAAGTCGATCGTCTGCCTCCTCGAGACTGTCCCGCTGCCCCTTGTACCAACAACAAGCTTCTGTCCCTTGAACCCGTAGTCTGTCTCGTATATCTTCGTCTCGTCCATGTATCCGTTGACAAAGAGATACGAGTGCTGGGTCAGGGTGCGGTTGCCTCCGCAGGATGCTGGGCACACGCTGAGACATATCAGGACCAGCATGAGCACAGAAAACATGGCAAAGAGATGTCTCATGACATGCACATCTTTCAGATTCCATTGTAGTGACATGCGATCCACGCCATTTCCTTGATCTGAAGGAATAGATACTTTGCGGTTCACTTCATATCCACATATGTTGAACTGTGGAGTCCCGAAATTATTTCGCGTCTCATCTAACTCCGGCGTAATAGTCCGGAATATGAAGCTGACCCAGGCGAAGGTTCGCTGTATTCTTCGCCAGAACCGCAAAGGTGTGGCCACGAAAGAGATTGCGAGGGACATGAAGGTGTCACAAAGGAGGGTTCAACAGATCATAAAGTCATACAGAGAGTCTGGACGGGAACCTTTACTGGGAGAGCATATTGGTCGTCCCTGCAAACCTTACGACGAGAATGAGGCAGGTATTGTAAGAGCAGCCCATGCAAGATATCGATTTGGTGCGCGGATGCTGGAACATGTGATCAGGAAGCAATATAAGGTCTGCATATCACATATAGTATTCCGCATAAGTTTATATAATATTGTAAATTACATAAAATTACCTGTGAAGTTAGATGTATCCATTAATTTTTAAGTAAATTTATATGAACTGATGCAGAAGACTATAATCTCGGGACTCTACAAGCGCAACCAAAAGCCATTTATAAGAAAACTTTAAAATTAAGTTTAGCCTATTTCAAAAAGGAGGCTTCCATGTCCAGCAGTACTCTGTATCTC
>NZ_JASFYM010000006.1:0-29164 GCF_030055635.1 Methanothrix sp.
AGGCGAAAAATGCCTTTAGAAGCCTATTTCGCAATCGCACACAGGTTGTTCGGGTTGTGAATAAAATATGAATAATTCAAACCGCATACAATTGGAACGATGGCGAAATAATTTCAGGACTCCACACCACATATGTTGAACCGAAATTGATTTATGCGGACCCACGAAAGCAGAGCTGGTGCGGAGAGACCGCACTGGGGGTCGTATGTTGAAGCCATACAGCTTGATGGCGGTTCTGTTGATGCTCTCACTCTCAGCGATGGGGGCAGAGCATTCTGTCGGCGCTGGAAAGGACGACTGGTGGGTATCGTATCCTGATGATAATACAAATGCAGGCGGCTCCGTGAACCATCCAGAGTGGGTTCTGAATGCCCTGAAGGATAAACCGGTTCTGATTTTCGTGCATCTGAACTGCGATTACTGTGCACCACAGAAGGAGGCTGTTGATAAAGTGATGCAGGATTACTCCGGGGATGTGACGCTCTTCGATCTCTCTGGAGATTCGGATGCGCGTGCCATTGATGCTATAGTCTACGACCCGGACGGCGGAAAGGCCCTCGTGCCGCTCACAGTGGTTATCACCCTGGTGAATGATAATGGCGATGTGAAGGTCGGATGGCACAGCTCTGAGGACATCACCGGAGAGGACTGGATCAGATCGTACCTGGACGATGCGATCGCTCTTTACAGGGAGAACAGAGACGGATGGGCTGGGGCCTGATGAGGTCGATTCTTTTTTTAATGATCCTGCTGATCTGCTCTTCCTTCGTTGCTGAGGCTGCACCGGAGAGCCTACCTGGACCATCTCTCCTGTACATCACAAACATAGAGAGCCCGATATGCAGGGAGTGCGAGGAGGTCCTCTCCGCACAGACCGCTGAGATCGCGAGGCTCGCGGCTGAGCATACTGATGCGGATATTCTCACGATAAACATACGTAAAAACCCCTACTCTGCGAATGGCAGCTCTCTTGCCATCTCGTGGTGGGGGGTGAACGTGACATGGCCCTGGATTGAGGACTTCCAGCCGTATCCTGCAGCTGGACCGTACATGGACTACTGGTCCTCGGGCACGGGCTTCTCGAACCCGACGATAATAATATTGAATTCTGATGGCGATGCTGTCAAGGTCTATCGCGTCTACCAGATAGGCAGGGGGCTGATCGACGGCATCCAGAGCTCTGAGAAGCTCTATGCCGATCTGAAGAGCGCTGATGAGAATAGCCCGGGCTGGCTTTCGGCATCGAGCGCCGGGACCTCTGCCCTCGGCATGTTCGCGCTCGGGATAATGACATCGCTCTCGCCATGCTCTGTGGCTCTTCTTGCGGCTCTCTTCTCATACATTATCTCCAGAAAGAGGCGTGAGAGGAGCGCAGTTGATTACAGAGAGGGCTTGGCGATTGGTCTCTCGTTTACAATCGGCATGGCAGCAGTGTTTTTTGTGATCGGACTCTTCGTATCCCAGCTCGGCATCTTCATGCGCAGCTCCAGGTTCTTTGATCTCGCTGCTGGAGTGCTGCTGATCGTGCTGGGAATGAGCAGCATCATCCCCCTGGGCGAGATCGTGGGCTCGATCTTCATCTTTAAGAGATCTGGAAAGAGCTACCTGGAGCGCCTGATCAACATATCCATGAGGATATTCGAGCGATCATCGACCGTGGGCGCGTTCTTCCTCGGAGCATTCTTCTCTCTGGGCTGGGCCCCATGCGCGATATCTCTTGTGTTTCCGGTGATAATCTGGCTCATCTCACAGGACGTCTCGCCACTTGGAGGCGGGATCATGCTGTTCATCTTCGGTCTCGGACATGGGGTGCCTGTGATACCGATGGCAGCGCTCTCAAGGTCTGCTGCAGCAAAAATTGCAGACAGATACATATCAGCAGGCAGCTACATCACAAGGATCTTCGGGATTCTTGTTATGGTGCTTGGAGTGCTGTTCGCAGCAAGGTACTTTGGGTATGCTTTATGGTGATAGAAAGCAGCAGGGCACAAACACCGGCCTTCAGGCCAAAGAGGAGGTAATCCGGACATGATAGAGCTGCTCAGGAGCAGGAGAAGTATAAGGAGGTATAAGGCAAAGGATATCGAGCCTGAGAAGATCGAGATCTTAAAGGAAGCTGCTCTCAGATCGCCGACGTCACGGGGAATAAACCCGTGGAGGTTCTTCTTCATAAGAGACAGGAGGAAGCTTGAGGAGCTATCGCGGGCGAAGGAGAGCGGGTCGTTGTTTCTCCGGAACGCCCGTCTGGGGGTCGTGGTCTGCGCTAAAGAAAGCGAGTCTGATGTGTGGATAGAGGACTGCTCGATAGCGTCCATAATCCTGCATCTCACAGCCCACAGCCTTGGCCTTGGATCCTGCTGGATCCAGATAAGAAACAGGATGCATGATGCGCACAAGACCTCTGAGGAGTACGTGAGGGAGGTTCTCGGTCTTCCGGCGGATCTCCGTGTGGAGTCGATCATCGCCATCGGCTACCCTGACGAGATCAAGCCGTCTGTGCCGAAGGATGAGCTGGAGTACGGAAAGATAACATCAGACTGAAAAAGACCGCCTGAATGGTGCATGCGGGATGTATCCAGGTGTAATCGTATCGCTGAGTTCAGGGTATGCGATGTGGTATCATTCTGGCATTTGTGGCAGGTGAACGCCCCGATCTCGCGACCACAGAGCAGGCAGAAGGCCCCATACCACTGGAGGAGGCCACCTCAGATACCTTGATATAGCGGTTGCTGCTGGTTGATTAAGCCAATGAATATAATCGTACACTCCATCTGGCTGATGCTGCCTGCGTATGTGCCAAACAACTTCGCAGCGCTTTTCGGTGGTGGCACGCCTCTAGATCTGGGGATGAGCCTTCCAGACGGGCACCGTGTGTTTGGAAACGGAAAGACGGTTCGTGGCACGATCGCCGGAATCATCGGGGGAATCACCGTAGGTCTGCTTCAGAACAGCATCGCCGGAGTCTTTGGTCTTCCGGGCTTCGGCGATGGGATGAAGCTTTTTCTCGTTCTCTTCGGACTCTCAGCGGGATCGATGCTCGGCGATCTTGCAGCCAGCTTCATCAAGCGAAGGCTGGGGATGGAGCGAGGGGCATCATTCTTTCTCGTCGACCAGCTCGACTTTGTCATGGGCGCATGGGCTCTCACATTTCTGCTCGCTCCAGAGTGGTTCAATGCACAGTTCACCTCTCCGGTTATAATCCTCGTTCTTCTGATAACACCTGTTCTCCATCGCTTCGCAAATGTGATAGGCTACATGATCGGAGCGAAGAAGGAGCCATGGTGAGATCAAAAGATTGAATACATATCATGTCTCTCTGATCCTCAGGAGGTGAGATTGTGGCTGAGTACATGCGAGGTTTTGAGCAGAAGACCGTCCCGCCTATGGGCGAGGATTCCGGAAAGATGGCATATCTCCCGCTGATAGCCATCCTGGGTTTTGGTGTTTTCTCCCTGATAGTCGCATATCTGGTCAAGATGCTGGCCTCCTGAGACCGGCATCTTTAATATTCTCTGCTATGATGTGAAAAGCAATGCTCTGTATCGTGGGCTCCTAACACAGACAGATATCAGCTGACACACCATCCATAAATCATTGTGCCGTTCACGGTTGGTCCGTGATTCGGTCACATGACCGGCCGGTGGGTTGTGTACTATCATTGAGATCTACAGCGCTTCCATCTGTCCTCATTCATGAAATCACACGGTTAGGGCCGTAGATTTCAGCAGAATCATTCAGTGATGTGAGCATACAACCCCAGCCGGTGCACAAAACAAAATTTATGGTAATATGAATCTTAATTCTGATATGCAGCAATGGTTTTTGTTCGCGAAACCTTTATAAGCCTGGCTAAAGGATAAGACAGCGTTATTAGCCAAATTTGTCATAATGATTTGGCGAAAATGAATAGGAGGAGGAAAAATGGACGCATTGAGCATGGGGCTCGTCGCTGCTATGGGGGCCCTTGCGACCGTTGCTGGAGCCAGCGAGGATATCGAGTCGGATGTGGGCTCTCAGAGCAATCCGAACTCGCAGGTCCAGCTTGCTGCTCAGGTCGGAAACCCCCACAGGATATACAACAAGGCTATCTCAGGCGAGCCACCAGCGAACGCCCTTTGGGCTACAACCGCTGCTGTTGTGGCTTACACGCTGATAACAAAGTTCGCAATGCCTGCGCTCTTCGCAATAGCCATAGGCGCGTCGGTTGCAGCGCTCTTCAATGGAGTCTTCTCGACAAGCGCTTACTTTGGCAGGAACGCAAGCCAGCGCAGGTTCAACCAGTGGATCTATCTGGATATAGTGCGTTACACAACGACATCCATAATGGCACATGCATGGATAACAGCTTTCTGCATAACATGCATAGCATACATACAGACTCAGATTTTGACACCACACCATCCGTTCCCGATGCCTGTTATCGCTCTGATCTGGGGATTGACTGTCGGTGCGATCGGCTCTTCTGTTGGTGACATTCATTATGGAGGCGAGCGTGAGTTCCAGTGGAGGCTCTTCGGTCAGGGTCTCAACACGATGCTCTCAGGCCAGATTGTGAGAAAGGCCGAGGCTGGATTGAGGAACTCCATAGACAACGCATGGTTCTGCACAAAGCTCGGAGGGCCGCTCACAGGGCTTGCATTCGGCCTGACGGTCTTCCTGGACAACTGGCGCACCACAGTCTTCGACCCGGTGACGCAGGCCGGTCTGGCCATTGGTATGGGTCTCTTCTTCGTGATAATTATGAACCTGTATAACTTCTACGTTGAGACCTCGATAAGAAAGAAGTACGGCCCGTATCCAGGGTACAAGGGGGATATCGCAGCATGAACTTTGATGCTTTAACCATTGTGTACATTCTGGAGATCGTAGTGGGTGGGCTGCTTGTAGGCGTGGGCGTCCACTTCGTCCCTGTCGGCGGTGCGCCTGCAGCCATGGCACAGGCCACAGGAGTTGGCACGGGCACGGTTCAGCTGGCAGCTGGATCCGGCCTCACCGGATTGCTGGCAGCCGGTCTCATGATGTCTGTCACAGATAACATCTGGCCAATCCTGGCATCAGGAGCTGTCGGAGCAATGATAATGATGGATACCACGATGATGGCTGGTGGGTGGATCTACGCTTACGCGGTGGGCGCTCCGTTTGCGTCAGCCAAGGTAAACTACGATCCCATCACAGGATACTCACAGCCACCATATGTCGCCCCGGGAACTGTCGGACAGGGAATACCCACAGTCTGCTATGTGAGCGGCACGATCGGCGCGTTCATGGGCGGTCTCGGCGGCGCGATGATCTACTACCCGCTGATGATGACAAACCACAACCCATCCCTGAGCGCGCTCTTCGCGATCGGCATATTCCTGGTGAACGCGGTTCTGGCTTCATGGAACATCCAGGGAACGATCGAGGGGTTCCACGATCCGAAGTTCAAGAGATGGCCGAAGGCGTTCAGATCATGCCTGGTGGCCACCGTGATCCTGGCGCTTGTGGCTGTCACAATAACAGGAGGTGCATGAGATGACAGTAGGAGGGGGGGCAGGAGGAGCACCCTCTGCAATAGATGCCAAGAAGCTCAGAATCTACGGGATTGGTGGAGCTCTTGTGGGCATATACCTCGCAGCCATTCTCAACAGCGTTCTCGGTACAGACATATTCTCGATCCTTGCCGCAGCAGGGGCCGTCGCGGCTGCTGTCATGGGGGCGAATGCCGTAAGAAGGGTCTGCGGCTATGGTATCGGCACCGGTGTGCCATCGATAGGAATGCTTGCGCTGGGAATGGGCATAGTCGGTGCGTCGTTTGGCCTCTCGACTGCGGAGCAGCTGGGCGTATCAATGGCAGGCGTCATCATAGCGCTGGTCTATGCGATGATCTTCGGCTACATCGTGGGTGCGATCGCAAACAAGGTCATGGGCTTCAACATACCGATCATGGAGGAGGGTCTAACAGACCTCTCAGGCGCAGGCGCCATGGCGATAATCGGCTGGTCCTATGCGATCTCCGGATCGCTGGCATATGCAGACATGGTAGCTAAGGTCTTCAACACCGGATACCTTGCGATAGTATTCATCTGCGGCGGCCTTGCGATTCTCCATCCGTTCAACGCGAACCTCGGACCGGACGAGAAGCAGGACAGAACACTGGTGAACGGGCTGATGGTCGGCTCCCTCGCAGTCGTCGCAGTCGGTCTGTGTTCCCTTGCAACGCTCAGCACCACTGCAGCGATCATAACCATCGTGATCGGCGCGGCCGCATGGTACTACTTCTACGTCTGGTACTACAGGCTGGTCAAGAGGGATGCAGCGGCTGTTGTTGGAACAGGTCTGCTGCCGCCGAGCGCGCTATGAGGAGGCACAAAGATGGGATTCGTCAGAATATCTCCAGAACTGGGGCTGCTCTTCGATCCACTTAAGGGAGTGGTCGCCGAGCAGAGAGAGGATGTGGTTCTCTACACATTCGATCCGGTGATGGACAGGATTGAGAGGCTTGATGCGATCGCAGACGACCTGATGAACCAGCTGGTTCCGGATAACGAGCTGCTGGAGTCCTACAAGAACAGAGGAAAGACCTCTCTCATAGGCGGACTTTACACCAACGTCTGGGTCGGCTTCATCATAGGTCTTGTGATCTCGTTTGTAGTGCTGATCGGCATGGTCTTCAGCGATCCGGCGAAGCTTGAGATGCTCAGAAAGGCCATGGGAGGTGCATGATTATGGTGCTCAAGAAGAAACCAGCTGAGCCCTGGCCTGTGATCACCGGCGAGTATGAGGTCGGCAACCCGGAGAGCCCTGTGGCAGTCGTGACCTGCGGCTCTCACCTCAAGAACTCGGAGCTGATAGCCGCTGGTGCCGCTCTGGCCGGGCCGTGCAAGACCGAGAACATAGGCATAGAGAAGATGGTCGCCAACGTGATCTCCAACCCGAACATCAGGTACCTGCTGATCACAGGCATGGAGGTCAAGGGGCACATCACAGGCCAGGCGATAGAGGCATTCACTGCCAACGGAATAGATAAGGAGGGCAGGATCGTCGGGGCGAAGGGCGCAATTCCATTCATCCAGAACCTGACGCCTGAGGCGATAGAGCGGTGGAGGCAGCAGATCACCACGATCAACATGATCGACACAGAGGATATGGGCGCCATCACCGCGAAGATAAAGGAGCTCGTCGCCAAGGATCCAGGCGCCCTGGATGTCGAGCCGATGATCGTCGAGATCAAGGAGGCTGGCGCTGAGGAGGGCGAGGGTGGTCTCAGGCCGATGGCCGCGGAGGTAGTTGAGGTTCGTTCCAGGATACGGGCCATGGATATGGCCGTGACGAACAACGGCCTGCTCAACAAATTCCAGGCTGGAGTTTACGCGGGCAAGATAGAGGGGATCGTGCTTGGAATGACCCTGACCCTGGCCATATTCGGGCTTATACTCAAGATGGTAGGGGGGAGCTGAGATGGCAGGTGAGGAGATAGTTTACGGGCAGGGAACTCCGGCTGTTATAGAGCCTGCAATGCCCCTCTTCGATCAGGTCGTGGACGACATAAAGTACAAGGCGCAGCTCCTGGCCAGGGAGACGAAGCTGAGCTCTGGCGTCATCGCGGCGACCCCGCAGGGGTTCGCGATCGGCTTCTTCCTCGCCGTGGCCATGATGCTGGGGCCGTTCCTGCTGATGGGGGTGTGAGCATTGGCAGATGAGGCGAAGGATACAAAGCCGGTCGTCCCTGTTGCGGTGGTCGATCACGACCAGTACAGGGAGATAATGGCACGTCTCGATAAGATCGAGGAGAAGATCGAGTTCTACTCGGCTGAGAAGTTCCTGAGAGCCGGAAAGTCCGTGGGCAGGGATCTGGGCGTTGCCTACGGCGTCTGTGCTGGACTGATAATAATATTGGCGTACATACTCTTCATGTATGCCGGCAACTGGGTGAAGGTGATTTGAATGTTCAGGTTCGATAGAAAGCAGGAGGTCTTCGACTTCGGCAAGTTCAAGATCGGGGGTCAGCCTGGCGAGTACCCGACTTGCTGCATCGGCACTATGTTCTATGCCAGGCACAAGATAGTATCCGATCCGGAGCATGGAGTGTTTGATAAGAACGCGGCTGAGAAGCTCTGGAACCAGCAGGTTGAGATGAGTGAGATCACAGGGAACACCTGCATGAACCAGATCGTGGCAGAGACGAACGAGGCGATGCAGAAGGAGATCGACTGGTTTGTGGAGATCTCCGACTACCCGTTCCTCATCGATTCCTCTGCTCCAGAGGTGCGCGCCTTTGGTGTCAAGTACGCCACGGAGATCGGGGTCGCAGACAGGGCGATACACAACTCCATCAACGCCTCCATAACGGATGATGAGCTCCAGGCGCTGAAGGAGAGCGATCTGGATGCAGCGATAGTCCTGGCGTTCAATGCGATGGAGAAGGGCACGAAGGGCAAGATGGACATACTCACGAAGGCTGCAGGCGGCGCGAAGAAGGGGATGCTCGAGTACGCGAAGGACTGCGGCATAACGAGGATCCTCATAGACACAGCTGCGATGCCGCTGGGCGCCGGCTCCGGAGCCACATACAGGGCGTGCATCGCTGTCAAGGCGATGCTTGGCCTGCCGGTCGGAGGCGGCTTCCACAATGCTGCATCCGCATGGGACTGGATGAAGAAGTGGAAGAAGACACACAAGGAGGCATTCGCTCCTGTGGATATCGGCTCAAACCTCGTCGCCGGAATCGTGGGCGCTGACTTCTACCTCTACGGCCCGATCGAGAACGCGCCGATGATATTCCCGGCTGCGGCGATGGTCGACATCATGAAGGCCGAGTCGATACAGGAGCTCGGCCTCGAGGTGCTGGATCCGAACCACCCGATAAAGAAGACCCTGTAGGGCGTTCCTCCGCCCTGCTTTTATTTCCTTTTCAGGAGTTCTGTTTTGCCCAAAGTTTATATCTCTCTGTCATTTGACCGGGTTCGCTTCAAATGCCAGCGCTGCGGCGCGTGCTGCCACCACCGCAGGCCATCCGAGTTTTCGGAGCTGATACCGCCGGAGCAGGTGCAGAGATTCGTCGAGCGCTCGAATCTCATACATCTGAATGAGGATGAGATCTCAAGAATATCAAGAAGTTGTGGTCTCAGGCCTGAGGAGTTTGTGGATACGCTGCATCCCTATGACGGTAGGACAATCAGGGTCTCAGATGATGGTTCTAAGGTGATTCTGGATATACCTGTGCTGAAATCCAAGGAGGATACGACCTGCGTCTTTTACGACAACGGCTGCAGGATATACCCTCACAGGCCCAGGGCGTGCAGGCTCTTTCCCTTTCGCATATCCGAGCGGGAGATCGCGGGGGATGTGATCCTGAGCATAGATTACAATCCAGGATGCCCGGGTATCGGAAGGGGGGATTATGCTGACACCAGAAAAATCGGGGAGCTTGCAGTGGAGATCTTCTCCAGACGCATGAGCGCTATTGTCCGCGAGACAAATGAGCTCATCGCATCGGGATCCATCAAGCCCGGTGCAGTGGTGTACAGAACCATGCCCGGCGGACCCCGGACCAGCTGACCGATGGATGCAGCATACGTGCGTGTTCATCGATCTTTTTTAGAATTTTGAATCTTTTTGATCGGATAAATGCCCCTGAAATAGAACGCCCCTCAAAAAACGTAGATTTTATAAAGGAGAAGATTTACTACAGTGGAAATATCTGGGCGGATATTGTGGGGATATCCGCAAGGTGGGGATTCATCTTGTCCATGATCATGCTTCTCTGTGTAAAGGAGGTATTACGTGGTAGATGAGGCCGGAGCCTTGTGTGCCATCGCAGGCTTCCTGGATGGTGATATTGAGGACCAGAGTGTGATCGAGAGGATCGCGCTGGAGGCAGATGGGCCCATATCATCGCTGGCAAAGGCGGTGCTGTCCTCCGATACATCCAGAGCATTATCACATCTGGATGAGATCGCAGAGCAGAGTTCGTCAACTGATCACAGACTCTGGTTTTTGCTGGGCATGATATCACAACATCTCGGTTCGCTCGAACGGGCGGTGAGCCATCTCTCAAGAGCTCTGGAGCTCGCATCAGGAGCAGATACAGTCAGAGTTCTCTCAAGACTCGGATCGATCTATGCGGATGTGGAGGACTGGGATCGGGCGATCTCTCTTTACACTGATGCCCTCGCGCATCTGGAAAGCGGAGATCCGGAGCGCGCTGGAGTTCTCATGAAACTCTCCAGGGCATACAGAGAGGCCAGAAGATGGGATGAGGCGCTGCAGTGCAGCACCGACGCGATAGATGCGTTCAGATCCACAGGAGACAGAAGCTCTGTCGCGAGGGCGCTCATGGAGGAGGCTGAGATCCGGAGGGAGATGGGGGATTTGGCATCTGCTGAGGATCTCTACAGGGCGTGCCTTGAGGAGTTCGAGCGGCTGGGGGAGATACAGCTCGTGTGCAGGTCTCTGGAGATGCTGGGTCGCATAGCCCAGATCCGCGGGGAGTCCAGGAGAGCAGAGGACCTTTTCGATATGGCCATGCACAGGTATGAGCACTGCCATGACGGATCCGGGGCATCGAGAACGGCGCTGCTTCTCGGAGACCTTCATGCGATCGAGGGCAGGTTCTCCAGCGCTGAGGAATGCTACCTGAAGGCGCTGAAGGGCTTTCGAGAGGTATCAGATAGAGAGAGCGTGGCGAGCACGCTTCTGAGCCTGGCAAGGCTCTACGGCTCGATGGATGAGTGGACAAGAGCTGTCGAGTGTTATCGCGAGGCTCTCGATATCCTGGAACAATCGCAGGATCTCGCCAAAGCCCTCAGGGAGATGGGGAACGCTTGCTACAGGTTGAGAGATTATGAGACGGCGCACAGTTGTTTCATGAGATCTCTCGAGCTCAGCGAGGCCCTCGGGGACAGAGATGGCATGGCTGCTTCACACACAGTCATGGGCCACATGCTCTCAGACCTCGGCGAGTGGGATGGCGCTGTGGAGCACTATGAGAGGGGTGCAGAACTCATGCGCGAGATGGGCGATCTGAGAGGCGCTGCAGCATGCACCTCGAACATAGCGAGCGTGTACCAGATGATGGGCGATCTGGAGAAGGCGCTGGATGTCTACCACGACGCGCTTCAGCTCCAGGAGCGGCTTGGCGACATGCAGGGTGCGTCGAAGACCCTGAACAACATGGGTCTGGTCTATCAGCACATGGGCGAGATCGGGGCAGCTGAGAGGCACTACATGCGCTGCCTGGAGCTGAAGGAGCAGCTCGGGGATGTACACGGCGCCGCGAACACCCACATCAACCTAGCGACCCTTTACGAGATCCAGAGGCGCTGGGATGATGCTGTGTCTCATTATCAGGAAGCTCTGGAGACGTTCGAGGCGATCGGCGATCGCAGGGGCATGGCCGCGGTGATGAACAACCTCGGAAACGTGTACGAGGAGAAGGGTGACATACTGCAGGCGATAAAGAGCTACAGGATGAGCATGGAGCTCGATGGTGGGGATGCCAGCATCGCGAAGATATCATGGAACCTTGGTGGTCTCTACCAGAGAATCGGGGATGCAGAGAGCGCAGAGAAGTGCTACAGGGCCAGCCTGGAGGCGTTTCAGAGGACTGGAGACGAGAGGGGTGCGGCATATGCCCTCATGGGTCTCGGCAGCATCGCGCTGGAGCGCGGCCTCTGGGATGATGCCCTGGATTGCTTTAAGAGGTGCATCGATCTCACTCTCGATGCTTCAGGGGCTCTGAGGGTGCTCAGCAGCATCGCATCTGTTTATGAGAGAAAGGGCATGTGGCAGGAGGCCCTTGCAGAGTACAGGAAGGTGCTCGAGAGGTTCAGGGGGATGGGGGATTCCCTCGGAGTTGCAGCGGTTCTGAGCACGATGGGCAACATCCTGGCGGAGCAGGGGCTCTGGGATGACGCCCTGGAGCACTACAAAGAGAGCCTCGAGATCTTCGAGAGGCTCGGCGATGGATACAGCACGGCAGTCACCACAAACAACATGGCAAATCTTTTTTACAGGAGAGGGGACTGGGACAGGGCTCTGATGCTGTACACAAAGGCGATGGAGCACTTCCAGCGTGTTGGGGACATGGAGAGCCATGGAGCCACGCTGAGCAACATCGCGAGCATACACTACAGGCGGGGCGAGTGGGAGCGGGCGATAGAGCTCTACCACAAGAGCCTCGAGATCTTCGAGGGGCTCGACGATTTCAGGGCTTCATCGATGGTGCTGAACAATCTTGGACTCCTGTATCACAGGAGGGGAGAGTGGTCGCTGGCAGTCGATCACTTCAGGCTTGCAGTGGAGTACGCGATGCGTGCAGGGGATCGCGAGGCTGCCGCGGAGTTCCAGGCGAACATAGACATGGTGAGATCATGCCGCGGAGAGTCATCTGTCGATATCGAGGGTTACCTCAAACGGCTGGAGGAGATCGAGAAGGCAGAGGATGTCGAGGCGGCTGCAGAGATGCACGGGATACTGGCAAATGCATACGCTGATGCATTCCACTGGGAGGAGGCGCTGGATCATTACCAGAAGAGCCTGGAGCTCTTCGAGCGCTCCGGCGACAGGTACAGCGCTGCTGAGACGATGTTCAACATGGCGCTCGTGTACAGAGACCGCGGTGAGTGGTCGATCGCTGAGGATCTTCTATCAAGAAGCATGAGCGAGTTCAGAGCGCTGAAGGCATCTCCCTGCTACAGCATGTCGCGTCTGAACCTCGGGCTATTGAAGGAGCTCAGGGGAGGAGATCCTGAGGAGGATATACTCTCCGCGATCGCCACTTTTGAGAGCATTGGCGCGGTGCCGGATCTCTGCGAGGCGTACCTCGCGATGGCCAGGGTGAAGCTCAACAGGGGGGAGATGAACGAGGCGCGCTTCTACCTCTCTGAGGCGGAGACGCTCATACTGAAGACAGGTTACGATTCAATGAGGATCAGGCTTCACATCGAGTGGGGTGATTTTTACCTGTCGCAGGCGCCCGCCGAGGCCAGGAGCTGCTACAGCAAGGCCCTTGCGCTTGCGAGAAAGATGGGGCTCACCAGGGATGAGGGCGTGGCGCTTCGCAGCCTCGGCGCAGCCTCTCTGAACTCCGGCGACTACGATGATGCAGAGGCTCACCTCCAGAAAGCACTGGAGCTCTTCAAATCCATCAACTCAATGTACGATCTCCTCTCAACATACGCGCTCATGGCGACGCTATACTTCAACAGGAAGGATCACTCCAGGGCGGTGGAGACAGCCCTGCTCCTGGAGAGGCAGGCGAGGAGGCTCGGCTACAGGGATCTCCAGATAAAGGCCCTCGAGATCATGGCCGGCTGCGAGCTGATGACCTCGAGAACAGACGCAGCTGTGAGCACATATCTGGAGGCTCTGAACCTGGCGCAGTCAGATGGGGTCTCGAGGAGACTGCTCTCAGAGCTGACCAGGAACATAGTCAGCAGCCTCCAGGAGATACTCAGGGAGAGGGCGAACCTCTCAGATATGTCTGCAATAAAAACAGTCGAGTGCCTGCTCGAGGCGCTCCGCGCGGGTCTGACCTGCAGGGTGGATTTCGCAGACGATATCGTGCTAGGAGGCGCATAGATCGATAGCCTCCTGCCATCTTCGTGGGTATGCGACTTCCTCTCCGGCCTGAGGGCCGGAGTTTGCACCCTGTTTATTCTCTATCATTCAGCTGCCCGGTCGGCCTGAGCTCCCTCACCCTCGACCTTCCATATCGCCTTTTTAATCACGCCGAGAAGGGTGTTCGCCTCCCTCTCAGTCAGCTCAGCTCTTCCGAAGATGCGGCGGAGCATCAGCACAACGTAGCGGATCTTGTGCTCCGGATAGTTTATGATCCTGAGGAGGTGATCCGTGCTCTCGTATATCCTCTCCAGCATATCCCTTCCGGCCAGCCTGACCTCCAGGGTGGAGTTGACCTGGCCGAGCTCGTAGAGGATCACGGTTGCCGCATGCGATAAATTCATGACGGGATAATCATCGCTAGTGGGTATCGAGACGAGCACATCAGAGATCATGAGCTCATCGTTTGTGAGCCCCCAGTCCTCCCTTCCAAGAAGGAGGGCCACGGTCCCGTCTTTGTCCTTAAGACGCTCGGCGAGCTCTGATGGTGTGAGAAATGGGACGCGGAGATGGAGCCTGAGATGGTGGTGATCCCTGCCGAGACGCTTTCCGGTCGTGCCCACGACGAGATTAACACCGTCAAGGGCATCCTCAAGGCGGTCCACGTGTTTGGCGGACTGCAGAATGTCCTTTGCATGAGCTGCCATTGCCATGCCAAACGAGCCGATCTCGCAGGGCCTGACGAGGACCAGGTCACTGAAGCCGAAGTTCTTCATCGACCTCGCCACCGCGCCCACGTTCCCCTCGTACCTGGGCTCTACGAGCACCACTCTCAGCTTCATCCGCAGTTGCGGATTCGTTTGAGCTCTTAAATCTAACTCATCCCTTTGATACCCCGAGGGGTATCATCTGTGCCACCTTCTTCGCAAGCCCCAGCGCATGCACGACCTCGACCACCTCGTGGCTGGGCTTGTAGACCTCCGGCGCCTCCTCTGCGAGCACGGCAGCCTCTGTCGCCATCACCTTGATCCCCTCCCGCTGGAGACTTGCCTTCACATCAGATCCTCTGTAGGTCTTCTTCGCTTGACTCCTGCTCATTATCCTGCCGGAGCCGTGGCATGCGCTGCCGAATGTGAGCTCCAGCGCCCTGTCCTGGCCACAGAGGACATACGAGGGGGTGCCCATGCTCCCGGGGATCAGGAGTGGCTGCCCGACATCCCTGTAGTCCTGGGGAACCTCCTTTCTGGACGGACCGAACGACCTGGTCGCGCCCTTCCTGTGGACGTACAGCCTTTCGAGCCTTCCATCAACCATGTGCTCCTCTATCTTGGCGACGTTGTGCGCCACATCATAGACGAGAGGCATCTCCACATCCCCGAAGTACTTCGCGAATACCTCCCTGGTCCAGTGGGCTATGATCTGCCTGTTCGCCCATGCGTAATTTGCGGCTGCTGCCATCGCCCCGAAGTAGTTCGTCGCCTCTGGAGTCCCTATGGGCGCGCATGCGAGCTGCTTGTCCGGAAGGTCTATGTTGTATTTCCTCACGGCCCTTGAGAGGACCTCGAGATGATCTGTGCAGATCTGATGCCCTGCGCCCCTGGACCCGCAGTGTATCATGACGGTGACCTGGCCCTTGAAGAGGCCAAAGCGCCTGGCGATGCGCTCATCGTATATCTCGCCCACGTACTGGACCTCAAGGAAGTGGTTTCCGCTTCCGAGCGTCCCGAACTGGGGCCTGCCGCGCTTTCTCGCCTTCGTGCTCACCTGCGCCGGATCAGCACCCTTCAGGCACCCGTTCTCCTCGCAGTGCTCCAGATCATCATCCGTGCCGTATCCCTGCTCCACGGCCCACCTCGCTCCAGCGATGAACGCTTCTGTGAGCTCGCTGTCTGATACATGGAGCCTGCTCGTGGCACCAACCCCCGAAGGTATCTCTTTGAAGAGGGCCTCGATGAGATCAGAGATCACGGGCCTGACCTCCTCAACAGTAAGGTCGGTGCGCAGGAGGCGCACGCCGCAGTTGATATCGAATCCGACACCTCCGGGGCTGATGACTCCGCCATCCTCCCGGAATGCTGCGACACCGCCTATCGGAAATCCGTATCCGAGGTGCGCATCCGGCATGGCCATTGAGTACTTCACTATTCCCGGCAGGGTGGCAACGTTCGCCACCTGCTCCACTGTTCCAGGCTCCACCATCTCCAGGAGAGACTCGGAGATGAATATCCTGCCCGGGACCCGCATCCCCTCCTTGTAGCCTATCGGCAGCTCGTAAATATTCTCATCTATCTTGTTGAGCATGCGATCACCCCTCAAACATCAAGCACAACCTGCATCATCCAGGGCCTCTCGGAATTCCCAGGCTGCACCTCGAACTGATGGAGCGTGACTGCCTTGATCTCGGTCTCGAATGAGTGCCTCTTCCTGTCTATATTCTCCCCAAGAACCCTGGCATTCATCCTCCACGCTCCATCATGGCTCAGTGATATATCAAAATCGCTGAAGACCGCGAGCTCCGCACTGAACAGAAAGAGAAGCTCGGAGAGCCATTTGTAGGCGAGGCTCTCCAGATCCTCGGCCTCGAGCTCGACCTCCCATACCCTCTCAGGCCTGACGGTCTCGGTATCCATCATGACGCTGAACATCGCCAGGGCTGCGTTTCTCAGCATCTCCTCCGGGCTGGATCCATAGGCCCTGAACTTGACATCCGCTGTGTGCTCCAGAAACTCGTATTGCATTTTCTGCCTCCAGAAACGCAGACCCTCTTGTGGAATCTGCCCTTAAATATCCTCCAGGCCCCTCGAGAGGCCGGCAGACCTCGCAAGCCGCAGCGCCTCCCTGTACTCGCTCAGCGTTATGCGCCTAGAGAGCTCGTCATACTGATCTGCTTTGTACTCAGGCCTGTACTGGTCCATGATGTTGATGTACGTGTTCCTCGAAAGCTCTGATATGAACCTCACAACCTCCGCTGTGCCCGCAAGGTTGTTCGGAAGGACCAGATGGCGCACAAGCAATCCTCTTACTGCGATCCCGTTCTCGATGACAAGATCTCCCACCTGACGGTGCATCTCCCTTATCGCGGCCTTCATGACCCCCACGTATCCGGGAGCATTGGAGTATCTGATTGCCATCTCGTCAGAGCCGTATTTTGCGTCAGGCATGTATATGTCCACGATGCCGTCGAGAAGGCGGAGCGTCTCCACGGAATCATACCCGCCGCTGTTGTACACCAGCGGTATGCTCAGACCCATCTCGCGTGCGATGACCAGAGCCTCAAGTATCTGCGGAACAACATGTGTTGGAGTGACGAGATTGACGTTGTGACAGCCTGTGAGCTGGAGATGCATCATTATGCCGGCGAGACGTTCTGCGGTGACCTCGACCCCCATATCGAGCTGGCTTATCTCGTAGTTCTGACAGAAGACGCATGCGAGGTTGCAGCCGGCGAAGAAGATGGTTCCCGAGCCGTGGTATCCGACGAGCGGCGGCTCCTCGCCGTAGTGTGGGCCCGCACTGCTCACCTTCGCCAGGCGGCCTGTCCTGCAGAACCCCAGCTCTCCTTCAGCTCGATTTACTCCACATCTCCTGGGGCATATATCGCAGTGCTCGAGCCTGCGGATCGCCTCCTCTGCCCTGGACTGAAGCTCCTCTGGAGTCATGCGGTTGTAGGCTGCCAAGTATATCACTTATTTCAGTGTGGGAATATTCAGCGATCAAGCTTTCGGTGGTCAGTAAGGAAGCCAGATCCGCATTTGCAGGCTGGTACCCCTTGTGCCGGTCCTGAAGACCGGAGTTTGCATCTGTCAACGAGATCGTATTTGTGGTCAAAGAACCATGATTGATTTTACGCATCGCACCTGAAGGCGTCAGATGAATTCTCCAAAGGTTTTAATGTCTCCCATGTATACGCGGAAACCATGAATATCTCCCGTCGTCTCTTCAAGCCAAAACCGAGGATAGCTGAAAGCCCACCGGTGAAGCTGCTGGAGCTCAGGAGCAAGCCGTACTACCTTGTGGCATCTGTGGAGGTGGGGAATACAACCACAAAATCGATACTCACAGCCACAGATATGGACACAGGCAAGACGCAGATAGTCAACAAGACCGTCCGCATGACAAGGGATGTCAGGCCGCCGAAGCCTGGCGAGGAGATATTCGGCAGGACCATATGCGGCACACCACTCACAAAGGAATCGATCGCGGAGCTCGTCAAGGATACACTGCTAGAGAGCCATCGGGCAGCCGGCCTTATGATAGAAAGAGATCTCAACTTCGTTGTGAGGTCCACAGGGGTCGTCGCCGAGTTCGACTCACCCGAGGAGGTCGGCATATTCATCCAGGCGCTGGCGCAGGGGTGTCTCGATGCTGGCGTGCCCCCCAGACTGATGACCCCTGCGATGTCCATACACAACATCCCTGAGAGGTTCCGCAGGTACTCGCTCATAGATAAGATCGTATTCAACGGTCCCGTGGCATCGGTCTGGCCGCCGATGGGCGCGACCGGGGTCGAGATCGTGGCGAACGAGATGGAGGGCGAGCTCGCGACCGCTGGAATAAAGCAGGGCGCAAAGTGGACAGACGTCGACTTCAGGAACCCATGCCTAGCAATGGACTTCGGCACGACACTGGATGGGAGGATAACCAGCGAGGAGATCCCATACGCGAGGACGATAGGCAACTTCTGCGGCATTGCAGGCGCGATACCGGATGCTGTGGTCAGGGGGACGGGTCTTGTTGACCCGACCACAGGCACAGCTCTCGATCTATTTAAAGATAAGAACTCGGGCGTGAACAAGAAGGCAAGGCTCTACGCAGAGGAGATAGATCATCTCATAAAAGTGGAGCGTGTGCCCGTCGGAGTGAAGCGGTACGGCTACGTCCCCCTCGATGCCGTGGCAGCTCAGAAGCTTGGAGTCGTGCTGATAGGCTGCGACTGCGGCGAGAACGGCTCGAAGCTGAACAAGCTATCTGAGATCGGGGGAGAGATATACAGGAGAGATGGCTTGAAGATGCTCTCTGCCACACTCGATCTTGTGAGCGCGAAGATCGCCAGGAGGCTCGTCGAGGTCGCGATCGAGGAGGGGCTTGTCACAAAGAGGACTGCCATAGGCGTCACAGGGAGGGCCGGGATATCGGGGAACAAGCCGGAGCTCATTCTGGAGGAGATCGGCAGACTGGGTCTGTATGATGAGCCGGAGAAGAATATTGTTTTCGTCGACGACGGGCTCGCACGCGGCGCCGCTGTCATGGCGAGGTGCATGAACTCAATGGGCACACCAAAGAACCCAATGGGCGGCATAAGGGGAGGCAGATGCATACTCAAGGAGAGGATTGAGTACGAGAAGAGCAAGCTCCCGACAGCAGGCATACCGCAGGTTGACAGGAGAAATGTTGTTAGCGATTATGTCGCGGAGGGCCATCTGAGAAGATGAGGCTCAAGCTGAGAGAGGGCTCGGAGGTACCTGTATCTGTGATTTCGGTGGAATCACGCGAGAGGTACCTGTGGATATCCATGGAGAGGATACCGGAGGACCGGTTCCCTCCGTGCATGAAAAACATGCTCCTCAGAGGATCCGAGGAGGGGGGCAACAGAGCAGGAGCTGTTCTTGCCTCCTTCCTCGGCCAGGCCGGCTGGCGCGAGGGCGATGCCCTGAAGCTCTGGATGATCTTTGCCGAGAGAGCAGGCCTGAGCGAATCCCTTTTCAGGAAGTGGTTCGCCAGGATGCACTGTCCCTCGTGCCGCACGATAAAGAGCAAGGCTAAGGGCTACCCTGATCTGGGGCTCAGCGGGCTGAGCTACTGCGAGCCTGACGATCGATGCAGGGAGATATCATGGCCTGTCGCATATGCTCTCGAGGATACAGACTGGGGCTGGCTCAAACCCCTGGGCAGAAGGAACAGGGTGCGCGTCTACAACTGGATCACAGCCCGGGAGGAGGAGCTGGAGGTATCGGATGATCTGAGGGCTGAGATCGAGAGGATCCTCGCAGAGGCCGGATCTGAGCAGCAGATCTTTGCTACCAAGGCCAGAGAGGGCGGAAGGCTCAGAATCAGGTTTCTCGTGAGGGACTCGGAGCTGAGGAAGAACGTGCTCTCAGACCTCCTCTGAAATGGGTTTTCTCAAAAAGGTTTATCTTCTAGGAGCGCTTTTGCCAACCACGCCTGGGATGTGACCTGCAGGTTGAACCAGGCTGAGGTGAACAGATTGAGGTCTTTCTACGGATACATAAGAGATGCCTGGAACTCTCCCGCGAAGAGCTATGTGGGACGGCTCAGAGCGCAGAGGATGATAGCCTGGCGGCGTGAGATGAGCGTTCAGAGAATTGAGCGGCCGACGAGGCTCGACAGGGCCAGGGCGCTTGGATACAAGGCGAAGCAGGGTATAGTGCTGGCCAGGGTGAGGGTGAGAAGGGGTGCCCTGAGGAAGTCCAGGTATGTCAGGAACAGAAGGACTAAGCACATGGCCATGCACAGGCAGAACCCGGGAAAGAGCCTCCAGAGGATCGCGGAGGAGAGGGCATCAAGACGCTTCAGAAACATGGAGGTCCTGAACTCGTACTGGGTTGGGCAGGACGGCAGGCACAAGTGGTTTGAGGTCATACTGGTCGATCCGCATCATCCGGCCATAAAGAGCGACAAGGATCTCAGCTGGATCTGCGGCGGCTCTCACAGAGGCAGGGCCGAGAGGGGCAAGACCAGCGCAGGCAAGAAGGGACGCGGTCTGCGCAGGAAGGGATTCGGGACGGAGAAGACCCGCCCCAGCATAAGGGCTCATCACGGTAGGGGTAAGTGATCCACAGAGTTCACTTCAGAGCTTTCGTGTCGGTTACTGAGGATGAGGAGAGGGTCAGGAGAGCCCTCTCGATCTTCGTCCCCCTCGAGTACATCAGGTCATCCAGGGCCACAGGCTACTACGGAAACCCGATAACCATTCTGGAGGCAGAGCTCCGGAGGAAGGAGGGGCTGGAGTTCATTCGCATGCTCAGGGAGCAGCTCTCCGCCGGAGATATCACCAGGCTGCGCAGGGAGATCCCTGAGAGGGTTGATGAGGACTGCAAGCTGCACCTCCGTCTGGACAAACAGGCAGCGTACAGGGGCATGATCAGACTCTCCGACGCCGGCGACGCTATAGATGTGTCTGTGCATGTAGCAACATATCCATCCAGGTATGAGGAGGCTGTGAGGCTGCTCAGGGAGATCTTCTGAGGGATTGTGGTGTACTATGAGCCAAGGGTTCATGTGATGCCCCAGGGTTCATCATCCCCGAGCAGGATGGCTCTCGTCGCCCGACGTCTGGGATTCAGCGGCATAATCGTGATGAGCATCAACGGATCTGGGGATCTACAGGGGCTCGATGCGGCGCAG
Organism: Methanothrix sp.; assembly: GCF_030055635.1. Classification (NCBI taxonomy): domain Archaea; kingdom Methanobacteriati; phylum Methanobacteriota; class Methanomicrobia; order Methanotrichales; family Methanotrichaceae; genus Methanothrix; species Methanothrix sp. Next base: position 20,908 of record NZ_JASFYM010000006.1, read on the forward strand.
AGGATAGGAGGCATAAGCGTCGCCAGTGGTGTCGAGATCGCGTCGAAGGATCCCAAGAGCCTGAAGGGCAGGATCGCCTCCCTCAGGGATCGCTACCCGTTTCTCGCAGTTCATGCAACCAGCGAGTCTGTACTAAGAGAGGCCCTTGACGATCCCAGGGTTGATCTCGTCGTGAATTCTGGATTCAGGCTCACAGTGCCAGAGGCGAGATCTGCGAAGAGGAACCAGGTGGCTCTCGCCATCGATCTCCAGCCGATGATCAGGCTCAGGGGTGCATCCCGGTTAAGATGGCTGGATCTGCAGAGGTACAACGTGCGGGTTGCAAGGAAGTTTAATATCAGCATCATGATAACAGCGAGCCCGAGGTCGCATCTGGATCTGAGATCGCCGAGGGATATGATGGCCATGGCCCAGATACTCGGGATCAGCAGGCAGGAGGCTCTCGAGGCGCTCCGGCTGCCCGGCAGGGTTCTTGATATGAACCAGCGGAGATGGGTATCTCCCGGGGTGGAGGTTCTGGAGACACACCCACATGAAGAGCGGGGATCTGATTGAGAAGCAGACTGCCGGTGATGAGGGACAGGCGGCGCTACATCGTATTCGAGCTTGAGTCTGAGGGGCATATCGATGCAAGGGACGTCTCGATCGAGATACAGTCCTCCTACCTGAGCCTCTTCGGGGATTCAGGGTGCGCCAGCCCCAGGCTCATATCCTTCGACGGGCGATTTGGCATAGTGAGGTGCAGAAATGGATGCGTGGAGGAGCTTAGGGCAGCTCTCGCGACCATTCATACAATTGCGGGATTCCGGGCTGCGATAAGGGTCCGCGGCGTCTCCGGGACGATCAAAACCGCCACAGAAAAGTATATACCGCAATCTAGCATAAAGCCCGAGGAGCATCGGAGAAGAGTAGACCTAAAGGGAATTTCTGGAGTGATTGTGAGCACCCGCGGTCATGAGATCGATGTATCTCCGGATGACCATATAGAGGGGCTGGATACCAGATATCTGGGTCTTACATATTTTGACTTGGAAGGAGGATGTGATTATGCAGATGGCACCTCAGATGGGGTATGACCGGGCGATCACAGTGTTCAGCCCGGACGGCCGGCTCTTTCAGGTTGAGTACGCGAGGGAGGCGGTCAGGCGAGGCACGACAGCAGTGGGCATTAAGGCCACGGATGGGGTCGCGGTTCTTGTTGATAAGAGAATAACAAGCAGGCTCATGGAGCCGGAGTCGATAGAGAAGATATTCCAGATAGACACTCACATAGGTGCCGCCACATCCGGGCTTGTGGCAGATGCCAGGATACTGGTCGACAGGGCGAGGGTTGAGTGCCAGATAAACAGGCTGATCTACGATGAGAAGATAGGCGTTGAGGCACTATCGAAGAAGATATGCGACTTCAAGCAGACCTACACGCAGTACGGCGGGGTCAGGCCATTCGGGACAGCCCTGCTCATAATAGGTGCTGAGGATAACAGGGTGAGGCTCTTCGAGACGGATCCAAGCGGTGCGCTACTTGAGTACAAGGCCACAGGTATAGGGGCTGGCAGAGCAGCGGTCATGGAGGTCTTCGAGGCGAAGTACCGTGAGGATATGAACATGAAGGAGGCGATACTCCTAGGGCTCGAGGCCCTCTACAGGGCGTCAGAGGGGAAGCTCGACGCCTCGACGACCGAGATAGGGGTTATAATGCTGGAGGACAAGACGTTCCGCAAGCTAGAGGAGTCTGAGGTCGCTGAGTACATCGAGATGCTGAAATCCCAGCTCGGAGGAGAGGCCTAGGATGGTAAAGCTCGATGAGGCTGTTCCCGCGAGGCTGAAGAGCCACGGCGCGGTCTTCGAGGTTCTTGTGGATCCGGATGGAGCCCTTGCGATGCGCCGCGGGGAGGATGTCAGAATAGAGGACATACTAGCGGTCGAGGATGTCTTCGAGAACGCGAGCAGAGGGGACAGAAGCGCCGAGGAGGATCTAATCAAGGCGTTCGGCACAACAGATCCTCTCGCGATAGCGGAGATCATCATAAAGAAGGGCGAGATCAGCCTCACAGCAGAGCAGCGGCGGAGGATCATAGAGTCCAAGAGAAGACAGGTGATAGAGCTGATCGCGAGGAATGCGATAAACCCGCAGACCAGGACGCCACATCCCCCATCGAGGATCGAGCAGGCGATGGCAGAGGCGAAGGTTCACATCGATCCGACAAAATCTCTGGAGGAGCTCGTCGCAATAACGATGAAGGCTATACGCCCCATAATACCGATAAGGTTCGAGGAGGTCGAGGTCGCGGTGAAGGTTCCAGCGAGCTATGCCGCGAAGTCATACGGCGAGATATCAACCTTCGGCAAGCTCGTGAGGGAGGCATGGCAGAACGACGGCTCCTGGATCGGGGTTATCAGGATACCTGCGGGGATGCAGACAGAGTTCTACTCTCTCGTGAACAGGCTCACAAAGGGCGACGCAGAGACCAAGCTGCTGAAACACTGAGGATCTTGTGATGGACCGCAAAATCGTGATACCCGGGGATCTGCTCTCTGAGGACACAAGGAGAGCCGGTGAGGGCACCTATGTGAGGAACGGCAAGGTGTACTCTCTTCTCTACGGCATCGCCAGCTTCAGGGAGAAGATCAGCGTGATCCCACTGGCAGGGAAGTATATACCTGCTATCGGGGATAACGTGATCGGAGTCGTCAAGGACATAACATTCTCGAACTGGATTCTAGACATAAACTCGCCCTACGACGGGCTGCTCCACATTTCCGAGTTTCCTAAGAAGATCGATGTCGAGGACATGTCGAAGTATCTCCGCATAGGTAGCTCGGTCATGGCCAGGGTGAAGGACGTCGATCCCGCGATGAAGGTGGAGCTGACCCTGAACGACAGGAGGCTTGGTGTCATAAAGACCGGCAGGGTCGTGGAGATAAGCCACACCAGGGTTCCCAGGCTCATAGGAAAGGGCGGGTCGATGATAAGCATGCTCAAGAAGGAGCTTAACTGCAACATATTCGTCGGGCAGAACGGCAGGATATGGGTCAGCGGGAACGAGGAGGATATGGACCTGGCCTTGAAGACCATACTCCTGATCGAGAGGGAGGCCCACACGAACGGCCTCACAGACAGGATTGTTGAGTACATAAAGGATGCGAGAAGGGCCAGAGGATGATTATATGGATGAAAGGGTATTCATAAAGGATGGAATTCGCCTTGACGGCAGACGCTTCGATGAGCTCCGGCCCATAAAGATGGAGGTTGGCGTGCTCAAAAGAGCCGATGGCTCCTGCTACATAGAGATGGGCGATAACAAGGTCATAGCGGCTGTGTACGGACCGAGGGAGGTTCACCCCAGGCATCTCCAGGAGGTCAACAGGGCCATAATAAGGTACAGATACAACATGGCCTCCTTCTCCGTGGAGGAGCGTAGGAGGCCCGGCCCTGACAGAAGGAGCTACGAGCTATCGAAGGTCAGCCGCGAGGCCCTGGAGCCTGTGATACTGACATCGTACTTTCCGAAGTCTGTCATAGACATATTCGTGGAGGTGCTTCAGGCGGATGCCGGAACCAGGACGGCTGGGATAAATGCTGCATCAGTTGCGCTTGCAGATGCGGGCATTCCGATGAGGAGCCTCGTGTCGTCATGCGCAGCCGGGAAGGTTGATGGCCAGATAGTCCTGGATCCCATGAAGGACGAGGACAACTTCGGCCAGGCGGACATGCCGATCGCAATAACGCCCACAGGCGAGATCACGCTCCTTCAGATGGACGGGATCATGACCAGGGATGAGTTCCGCCAGGCGATAGAGCTCGCGAAGAAGGGGTGCCAGGAGATCTACAGGATCCAGAGAAAGGTGCTCATAGACAGATACAGCCAGTTCGAGGATCTTCAGGATGAGGGGAGCAGAAGATGAGCAGCGTGATATCTGAGATAAGAAAGGACTATCTGTACAACCTGCTGCTGCGCGGCGAGCGTGCGGATGGAAGATCCTTCACCCAGTACAGGCCGATAACCATCGAAAGGAACATAATAAAAAAGGCTGAGGGCAGCGCTCTTGTCAAGCTCGGAAAAACCCAGGTCATGGTCGGGATCAAGATACAGCCTGGCGAGCCGTTCCCGGACGCCCCGAACCGCGGTGTGATAGTGACGAATGCGGAGCTTGTGCCGCTGGCATCTCCGATATTCGAGCCGGGGCCTCCGAATGAGTACGGAATAGAGCTCGCCAGGGTCGTCGACAGGGGCGTTCGCGAGTCTGGTGCAGTGGACCTGGACGCGCTCTGCATCGTTCCTGGGGAGAAGGTCTGGGTGATATTCATAGATATACACATACTGGACGACTGCGGGAACATCATGGATGCGTCCAGTCTGGGCGCCATCGCAGCTCTTCTCGGCACCACCGTGCCGGCGAGCCGGTTCGGTCTCGGCGATGACTTCCCGCTTCCGGTCAGGGACATACCTATCGCCACGACAGCTGTCGAGTTCGGGGATGTCGTGCTCTTCGATCCGGACATAGACGAGGAGGCGATAGCCGATGCCAAGCTCACAGTGATAACAAAGGCAGACGGCACGATATGCGGGATGCAGAAGAGCGGGCCGGGAATGCTCTCAGAGGAGCAGGTGTACCGCATTGTTGATATAGCATGTGAGAATGCTAAGGAGATCCGAGAGAAGTTTCTGGAATGATGCGTTATGGTCAAGCAATTCAAGAAGGGAAGAAAGACCAGGTCCGCGGCCAGGTTTGGACCCAGGTATGGAAGGAAGGTCAGGAAGCTCATAGCCGATATCGAGGAGAAGAGCAGGGCAAGGTACGACTGCCCGAGGTGCAACAGGACCAGGGTCAGGAGAATCGGCACGGCGATATGGCAGTGCTCGAAGTGCGGCTATGAGTTCGCAGGCGGTGCGTACCTTCCGGCGACATCCGCTGGGAGGTCTGTTGTGAGATCCATGATCAAGAGGTCGATGGAGACGGAGTAGATGGCCTACAAGTGTGCCAGGTGCAAGAGGACTGTGGAAGTTGATTACGAGTACGCTGGCGTGAGATGCCCCTACTGCGGCCACAGAATACTTATGAAGGAGCGGCCCACCACAGTAAAGCGGATGAAGGCGATCTGATTGTATGAGGGGCCGTGCAGAGATCGTCTTTGAGCTGCCGGATCCTGAGATTGTGATCAGTGCGCTGGAGCCGGAGCTTGATGACGACCTACATCGTGGGAAGGTGGAGATCCGCGCCAATGATAATGGAATGGTGCTGATTGTCGAGGGCGATGACGTGGTCTCCCTGAGAGCGGCCCTGAACACCTGGCTGCGGCTTGTCAGGATATGCGTGGAGATGGTTGAGATATGAGCGGAGAGTTACCCCCGCAGGTGCAGAATCAGCTTGCTCAGCTGCAGCAGCTGCAGCAGCAGGCTCAGGCACTTGTTGCGCAGAAGAGCCAGATAGAGCTCCTCAAGAAGGAGGCAGAGGCTGCGATCAAGGAGCTGGACAAGTCTCCAGATGATGTGGTGGTCTACAAGAATGTCGGAGAGCTCATGCTCAGATCCGACAAGGCGACGCTGATGACCGAGCTGAAGGAGAGGGTGGATCTCCTTGATCTCCGCCTGAAGACGGTCGCCAAGCAGGAGGAGAGGATACAGGCGAGGTTCAACCAGCTTCAGGACCAGCTGAGGCAGTCGCTTGGCCAGATGCCGCCGAGGGGCGGCTGAAACCGAATGGACCCGTGGCTTAGCCAGGATATAGCACCGGGCTTCTAACCCGGGGGTCGCGGGTTCGAGTCCCGCCGGGTCCGTCATATCCACGGTGATGCTATGTGTGAGCTGTCGGTCTACATGGTTGCCGGTGGCAAAAGGGAGCTTGTAATGGAAAGCGTGGTCAGGATAGTCGTCATGGATGGCAGGATTCTCTTCGAGGGCATACTTGGAGGATCTAAGGAGGTCGATGGGAAGCTCAAGGAGATCAACATACTCTCTCAGGAGGTCCTGATAGAGGCCTGACAGCGTATATGCGGTGCCGTTTGAATGTGCTGATGCTCTTCATTTTCTCCTGAGGCTGCCTCAAAACTGCATGAGCAACAGCAGGTTCTCACGCAGTACCTCTGAGTTTCATTACCCTGTCCCGTTGAAGACGGCAGGATCTTTGTGACAGTTTCACAAGCATACCTCATATTGTCTAACACAGTAACTTCTCGTGCCCTGAAGTTCCCTGATGGTAATTTCTTTATAAAAGCTCGGATCAGACTCCTTTCATGATCGAGCTCAGGAGCGATCCTTATGTCCTCAAGCCGAGGCTGGCTCCCCCGACGGAGAGCGATTTCAGGGTACATCTGAACATCGGATGGTGCAGGGGCGTCCTCTTCAATGTCGTCGCTCTCAAGAACTCCGTGGCGATAGTGGAGTACGATGCCATCCTATGGTCAGAGGACTCGATTATGTTCGTGGAGTACAAGGACTCTGTGGCAGCATACAAGGGCCTCTCAGCAAGAAGAATACAGCAGATGGACAGCCTGGCAAAGAACATTGCGAGGGGTCTGGGGTACAGGAGATACTGCTTCGTCATCGTCGTGAAGGATCTGCAGGAGATCACATCCAGAGGGGGCGTCGATGTAATTCCGCTGTACATGCTGGGAAGCTACGAGCCTGCTTTTTTATCGACGTACAGCGAGCTCGATTACCTTGAGAAGCTCATGGCAAAGTACACCCGTGAGGAGAAGACAGAGTTCGTGAAGGATCTTGAGAAGCTGAAAAAGATGATAGAGACCGGTCTGGCTTGAGGTCATTTCTGAAAGCCTCCGATGTGAGACCGGACCTCACCGGCAGAGAGGATGTCACCATGAGAGGATATGCCACTGCATACGGCGCAGCAACTGTGCTGAACGCCATCGCGAACTGGAAGGGCTCTGCGTTTGGAATATCGCTCAGAACATCCGCAGAGGTGGTGCTCGACGATTCTGAAAAAGTGATGGGCGATGCATCAGGCGTTGACACAACGCTCATTGTCAGGTGCGTGGAGCGCGTGCTGCGCCACTTCGGCCTCGATTGCGGGGGCGTTGTGAGGACCAGGAGCGAGATACCGGTTGCTAGCGGCCTGAAGTCGAGCAGCGCTGCTGCGAATGCCGCGGTGCTCGCAGCTGTGGATGCGCTCGGCGAGGAGATCGATCTGATCGATGCGGTGCGCATCGGGGTCGGGGCAGCTCTCGATGCAGGCGTCACGGTGACCGGCGCGTTCGATGACGCGTGCGCCTCAATGCTCGGCGGTGTTGTGGTGACGGATAACATGAAGAGAGAGCTCTTGAAAAGAGATCTTCTCCACTCAGAGGTGATCCTACTCATTCCAGATGAGCGGTTCTTCTCCCGGGATGTCGATGTGGAGCGGTGCAGGCTCTTCTCTGGAGTTGCTGATGTTGTGTTTGAGATGGCAATGAATGGGGATTACGCGGGAGCCATGACCCTGAACGGGCTCATGTACTGCACAGCGCTTCGCAGATCTCCGGAACCGATAGTCCTCGCGCTCAGGGCGGGCGCTGCGGGAGCGACGCTCTCCGGCACCGGGCCCGCGTACGCTGCACTGGTCGATGATCGCTCACGGGATGATGTTGCTGAGGCATGGTCATCGCTCGGCGGAAGGATCATAAGGGCGGCGGTCGAGAACAGAAGCGCCAGGATGGGGCAGGCAGATCTCTTTCAGGAGGGGATATGATGGGTTTGGTTGAGCATCGTATGGAGGTTCAGAAGATCGACGAGGAGATCCTGAGGCTGATACAGAAGCGCATGGCTCTTGCGGAGGAGATATACAGGGACAAGGCCGCGCTCGGCCTCTCGATATCCGATCCGGACCAGGAGGCTCTGGTCCTCAGCAGAGCTGTGGATATGGCCACGGAGCTCGGTCTCGATCCGGGGAGCATAAAGAGCATATTCAGAATACTCATCGATATGAGCCTGCAGAGGCAGCACGGCCTCCGTGGCGAGGACAACCTGCCCTGATACGAAAGTCGCCGCAAAAGCGGATACGCAATCGGTGATCCCTATTCATGAACCCATGCAACCCGCGCAGAGGGATGGCTTTGATAAAGGCTCATTGAACCTGCTGGGACGCACAGGGCAGCGGAAACACTGCCTACAGCTCTGTGTGGCTGATGGATGTGAGTGGATATTTAGAGCGGAGTGCAGGAGATCCCCCTTCAGGGGGCGCTCTCAAACCTCCTGACCAGCTCTTCCTTGATCCTCTTTATGGCCTCGACAGCAGGCCCGCCAACATCTACGGGCGCCTT